>NZ_CAKASO010000039.1:0-40013 GCF_916862475.1 Nocardioides sp. Leaf374 | reverse complement strand
CCGCGCCTGCTCGCGCCGCCGCCCCACCCGGCCCGGCTCCCGGCCGAGCCGGTCGCGCCGGCCGTGCGCTGCGCCGGCTGCTGCCCAGGCGCGCGGACGGGTGAGACCCGGCCGGTGCTGTGGCGTTCCCCACAAGTGACCCTAGGCTACTGACGGGTTACTTTGGGTCCGACGACCGACGCCGCCGCGTCGCCGCGCCGAGACGAAGGAGCACGTGCCGATGGCCCGCCTGTGCCAGACCGAGGGACTCACCGAGGACCAGTCCGAGATCCTGAAGGCCGTCCGCTCCTTCGTGGAGTCCGAGATCCTCCCCGTCGCCACCGAGCTCGAGCACGCCGACGAGTACCCCACCGACATCGTCGAGGGGCTCAAGGAGCTCGGCGTCTTCGGCCTGATGATCCCCGAGGAGTACGGCGGTCTGGGCGAGTCCCTGCTGACCTACGCCCTGGTCGTCGAGGAGATCGCCCGCGGCTGGATGAGCGTCTCCGGGGTCATCAACACCCACTTCATCGTGGCCTACCTGCTCATGCACCACGGCACCGAGGAGCAGAAGCAGAAGTACCTGCCGCGGATGGCGACCGGCGAGGTGCGCGGGTCGTTCTCCATGTCGGAGCCGGGCCTGGGCTCCGACGTCGCGGCCATCAAGACCAAGGCCGTCAGGACCGACGAGGGCTACGAGATCACCGGCCAGAAGATGTGGCTGACCAACGGCGGCTCCTCGACCCTGGTGGCGCTGCTCGTCAAGACCGACGAGGGCGCCGACTCGGTCTACCGGAACATGACCACCTTCCTCGTCGAGAAGGAGGCCGGCTTCGGGGAGACCGCCCAGGGCGTCACGGTGCCGGGCAAGATCGAGAAGATGGGCTACAAGGGCGTCGACACCACCGAGCTGGTGCTCGAGGGTCACCGCATCTCCGCCGACCAGATCCTGGGCGGCGCTCCCGGCCAGGGCTTCTACCAGATGATGGACGGCGTCGAGGTCGGTCGCGTCAACGTCGCGGCCCGCGCCACCGGCGTCGCCAACCGCGCCTTCGAGCTCGCCATCGCCTACGCCCAGCAGCGCGAGACCTTCGGCAAGCCCATCGTCGAGCACCAGGCCATCCTGTTCCGCCTGGCCGAGATGGCGACCAAGGTCGAGGCCGCCCACGCGATGATGGTCCGCTCGGCGCGGTCCAAGGACGGCGGGCAGCGCAACGACGTCGAGGCCGGCATGGCCAAGTACCTCGCGGCGGAGTACTGCAACGAGGTGGTGGAGGCGTCCTTCCGCATCCACGGCGGCTACGGGTACTCCAAGGAGTACGAGATCGAGCGGCTCTACCGCGAGGCGGCGTTCCTGCTGATCGGCGAGGGCACCGCCGACATCCAGAAGATGATCATCGGCCGGGCCGTGCTGAAGGATTATCGGCTGCGCTGAGCGGTGACCTAGGGTCTCGCGACATGGCGCAGCGGGTGGTCCTCCACGTCGGTCTGATGAAGTCCGGCACGAGCTTCGTGCAGGACCTGCTCTTCGCCGCCAAGGCGGAGCTGGGTGCGCACGGCGTGCTCGTGCCGGGCGCGGGCTGGGGCCGCCAGGTCGCCGCGGTCAAGGACGTGCTGTCCGCGAGCCCCGGGCGCCCGTGGCGCCGGATGGTCGACGAGATCGACGGGCACGACGGCACCGCGGTGGTGTCCATGGAGTTCCTCGGCCCCGCGGGGCCCGACCAGGTCGACCGCGTGGTGGGAGCCTTCGGCGGCGCCGTGGTGGACGTGGTGGTGACGGCCCGCGACCTCAACCGCTCGGTCGCGTCGCTGTGGCAGGAGACGATCCAGAACGGCCGCAGCTGGGGCTGGGACGAGTACGTCGCCGACGTGGCCGCCAAGCGGCCCGGGCGCGGCGCCGGGGTCGCCGACCGGGTCACCGCGGGAGGCACGTTCTGGCGTCAGCAGCACCTGCCGCGCGTCGTCGACTCCTGGTCGCGCGCGGTCGGGCACGACCACGTGCAGGTCGTCACCGTGCCGGGGCCCGGCGCACCCCGCGACACCCTGGCGCACCGCTTCGGCGAGGTGCTGGGCGTGGCGGTGCCCGTCCACGAGGGCACCGGTGGGGCCAACGCCTCCCTCGGGCTGACGTCGACCCTGGTCCTCCAGCGGGTCAACCAGCTCCTCGACGCCCAGGGCCTGACCTTCCCGACCGGGGCCAGGCTGCGCAAGCAGGTGCTCGCCAAGACGGTGCTGGCCGCGCGCCGGGCCGAGGAGCCGCGCCTGGGTCTGCCGGTGGCGCCGTGGGTGGTCGAGCAGGCGGCCGACACCGTGGCGGTGCTCCGGGACGCCGGCACGAGGCTGGTCGGCTCCTGGGAGGACCTGACCCCCGTCGAGGTCCCCGGGGTCCACCCCTCCAGCATCGACGCCGTCGAGGTGGGCGAGGCTGCCCTGGTCGCGCTCGCGGGTCTCGTGGCCTCGCAGGTGGTGGACTGACCGCGACGCCGGCGCCGGGTGTCAGCAGGTCTCGACGACGCCCTGCACCTGGTAGGTCGTGCGCACGGGCCGGTGGTCGGACAGCGTGACGGCCGGCACCGAGCTCGCCAGGGGCGTGATGCCCGACCCGCCGTGCAGCAGGTAGTCGATGCGGCCGCGCAGGTTGACCGAGGGGTGGGTGAAGCCGGGCCCGGCGCCCGAGGAGGGCCAGCTGTCGACCATGGTGGCCGCCAGCGTGCGCATCGGCGCCGAGGTCGGGTGCGCGTTCATGTCGCCGCCCAGGACCTTGGGCAGCGGGTCGGCGGCCATGACCTGGTTGATCGCACGGGCCTGGGCCATCCGCGAGGGCTCGGAGCGGTTCTGCAGGTGGGTGCTGTAGAGGCTCACCGGCACGCCGTCGACGTCGATCGTGGCGTGCAGCAGGCCGCGCTGCTGCATGCCCTTGCCCGGCAGGAACGGGAGCAGGCGGTTGGCCGACTCCTCGATGGGGAAGCGCGAGAGGATCGCGGTGCCGTACTGACTGCCCCCGCTGCGCAGCACGTTGGCCCCGAAGGCGTTCTGCATGCCCAGCTGTGCGCCGAGGATCCCGGGCTGGTCGGTGCGCCGCGAGAAGGCACGGTTGCGGTCGACCTCCTGGAGCAGCACGACGTCGGCGGCGGTCGCGGCGATCGCGCGGGCGTAGTCGTCGAGCTGCAGCCCTCGCCCGCTCGCGAAGCCGGACTTGATGTTGTAGGACAGCACCGTCAGCTCGCGCTCGACGGTCTCGGGCTGGCAGGTCGTGCGCTCCTCCACCTGTCGCGCGAGGCGTCGCACCGGCAGGGCCGTCTGCCGGCCGGGCACGGCGGTGCCCGGCTCCAGGGCGGCGCGCAGCTGCTGGGCCCGCTGCCCGGGGGCGGGCTCGATGGCGGCGGGGGCCTCCAGCACCTCCTGGGTCGGGCGCGTGGTGGCCGCCACGGGAGCGGTGGGCGTGGTGCCGGCCTCGGCCGCGCGCAGGTCGGCGCTGCCGTCGTCACCGGGGGGCAGCCCGCCGGTGAGGGCCAGGACGAGCGCCACGCTGGCCAGCACGGCCGCCACCGGCAGCAGCGTCAGCAGGGGACGCGGGCCCGGCGCGAGGTGGCGGGGGTCGTCGGTCGGCGGGAGGGACGGCACGGGGGAAGTGTAGGCGGCCCACCGCCGGGGCGTGACGAAACCCACGGCGGGCACCCGGCCGCCCGGGTGCGGTGTGCGCCACCATGGCGTGCGACACCGCGAGCGGGTGCACGACGACGCCCGACGCCCGAGCCAGAGGAGAGCCCATGCAGTTCGGCCGCAGCTACGAGGAGTTCGAGGTCGGAGCGACCTACAAGCACTGGCCCGGCAAGACCGTGACCGAGTACGACGACCACCTGTTCTGCCTGCTCACGATGAACCACCACCCGCTGCACCTCGACGTCAACTACGCCGGGGAGACCACGCAGTTCGGCAAGAACGTCGTCGTGGGCAACTACGTCTACTCCCTGCTGCTGGGGATGAGCGTGGCCGACGTCTCCGGCAAGGCCATCGCCAACCTCGAGGTCGAGTCGCTGCGCCACGTGGCGCCCACCTTCCACGGCGACACCCTGTACGGCGAGACCACGGTGCTGGGCAAGACCGAGTCGACGAGCAAGGACGACCGTGGCGTCGTCCACGTCGAGACCATCGGCTACAACCAGGACGGCAAGGTCGTGTGCGTCTTCCGGCGCAAGGTGATGGTGCCGAAGGAGAACTACCTCACGCAGCGCGGTGGCGAGCAGCCCGGGCGCCCCGTGCCGCAGCCGGACAAGAACTGGGCCGGACCACAGGCCTGACCCACGGCGTTCCGCTGCCGACGACCGGCGGGGTGGGGCACCATCCCCACCATGGCCCGCTCCGCACCGCAGCTGAGGCGCCGCGCCACCGCCGCGCCCACCCACCGGGTGGCCGGGACCGCCCCGGCCACCCGGCGGGGCACCCGTCCGCCCCGGCCGGGCGAGCGCCTGCGCTACCGGTTCGACAACTCGATGGCCCGCGGCACGCCGGCGCTGGTCGGCTGGCTGGCCGCGGGGACCGCCGTGCTGGTCGTGGCCTTCGCCGCGGCCGTCAGCCTGCTGGGCCTGCGCGGCTCCGACGACCCGGTCGCCGACCGCAGCTTCGCCGACGAGGTCTTCTCCGCCCTGCTGCACGCCCTCGACCCCGGCACCGTGGCGGGGGAGGAGCAGGCACCGTGGCGGCTGGTGGCCGCCATGCTCCTGCTGACCGTGGCCGGGCTCTTCGTGGTCTCGGCCCTCATCGGCGTCATCGCCGCCGGGATCGACGCGCGGCTGGCCGACCTGCGCCGTGGGCGCTCGATCGTGCTCGAGCGCGACCACACCGTGGTGCTGGGCTGGTCGGACTCGGTGTTCACGATCCTGCGCGAGCTGGCCCTGGCCAACGAGAGCCGGCGACGACCCGTGGTGGTCGTGCTCGCCGACCGCGACAAGGTCGAGATGGAGGACGAGATCCGCGCCAAGGTGCCCGACCTGCGCGGCACGCGGGTGGTGTGCCGGTCGGGCTCGCCGATGGACGTCGACGAGCTCGCGGTCAGCAGCCACGCCACGGCGCGCTCGGTCATCCTGCTGGCGCCCGACTCCGACGACCCCGACAGCGAGGTCGTCAAGACCCTGCTGGCGCTCACCCACGAGGGCTCCGAGGGGCCCCGGATCGTGGCCGAGATCCGCGACCCGGCCAACCTGGAGGTCGCCCGGCTCGTCGGCGCCCGGCGCACCTCGCTGCTCGACATCCGCGAGACGGTGGCCAAGCTGCTCGTGCAGACCTCGCGCCAGTCCGGCGCCGCCGCGGTCTACACCGAGCTCTTCGACTACGACGGCGACGAGATCTACTTCCTCACCGACCACGGGCTGGCGGGCGCGACGTACGAGGAGGCGCAGCTGTTCTACGAGCGGGCCACCGTGATCGGCCTGCTGGACGGCGGCGTCACGCGCCTCAACCCGCCGCCCTCGGCCGTGGTCGGCACGGCCACGCTCATCGTGGTGGCCGAGGACGACGGCGTGCTCGCCGGCGCCGCGGTCGCCCGGACCCGTCCCGACCCCGCGGTGCTCGGCGTCGAGGACGGCACCGACGCCCACCCCACGCGGGCCCTGCTCCTGGGGTGGAACGAGCGCGCCCCGATCATGCTGCGCGAGCTCGACCACTACGCCGAGCCGGGCTCGACGCTGACCGTGGTGACCACCCACGGCGACCCGGTGCTGCCCACCGACCTCGAGCACCTCGCGGTGAGCGTCGTGCGCGCCGGCACCACCGACCGCGCCGTGCTGGAGCAGCACGTCGTGGAGGGCCTCGACCAGGTGCTGGTGCTGTGCTACTCCGACCACCTGGACGCGCAGGCCGCCGACGCCCGCACGCTGGTCACGCTGCTGCACGTGCGCGACATCCTCTCGCGCCGGGAGCACCCGACCGCGGTGGTCAGCGAGATGATGGACGACCGCAACCGCCTGCTCGCCCAGGTCGCCGACATCGACGACGTCGTGGTGAGCGGCGAGATCGTGAGCCTCATCGTCACCCAGCTCTCCGAGGACGGTCGGCTCGAGGACGTCTTCGCCGAGCTGCTCGGCTCCGAGGGCAGCGAGGTCTACCTGCGCCCGGCCCACTGGTACGTCGCACCCGGCGCGCCGGTCGCGTGGGCGAGCGTGGTGGCCGGTGCGTCGCGCCGCGGCGAGACCGCCCTGGGCTGGACGTCGACGGCGCTGGCCGTGCGGGGCGAGGACTTCGGGGTCCGGCTCAACCCGGCCAAGTCCGACCTGCTCACGGTGCTCCCCGGCGACCGCGTGGTGGTGCTGGCCGAGTCGTGACCGCCCGTGACCGCTCCGGGGCCGCGTCGGGGCCGCCTCGGGGCCGACTGACAGGATGGCGCCATGGGCGACGTCTGGCTGGTGCGGCACGGGGAGACCGAGTGGAGCCGGGAGGGTCGGCACACCTCGACCACCGACCTGCCGCTGCTGCCCGAGGGCGAGGAGGTCGCGGCCGGCCTCGCCGGGCGGCTGCGGCGCGACTTCGCCCTGGTGCTGAGCAGTCCGCGGCTGCGCGCGCGGCGCACGGCGGAGCTGGCCGGCTGGGCCTCGGCCGAGGTCGACGACGACCTGCGCGAGTGGGAGTACGGCGACTACGAGGGCGTGACCACCCCCGCGATCCGCGAGGACGTGCCGGGCTGGACGGTGTGGACCCACGGCTGCCCCGGCGGCGAGGACGCCTCGGACGTGTCGCGGCGCCTCGACCGGGTCGTGGCGCGGGCGCGGGGCGTCGACGGCGACGTGCTGCTCTTCGCCCACGGCCACTCCCTGCGCGCCCTGGCGGCGCGGTGGCTCGACCTCCCGGTGGCCGACGGCCGGCTGCTGCGCCTCGACACCGCCACGGTCTCGGTGCTCGGCCACGAGCGGGAGACCCCCGTCGTCCTGCGGTGGAACGCCTGAGCGGCCCTTAGCGGCCCTTGACGGCGGGGCCCGAGGGCGGTCACCGTGGCTGCGTGCCGCTCTCCGCAGCCTGCCCCCGCTGCCCGGCCCCCGTCGCTCCGCTGCCCGCGGAGCAGGGCCCAGGGCTCTGGTCCTGCCCCGAGCACGGCGCCGCCGCCCCGCTGTGGCGCCCCTCGGAGGTCGGCTACGCCGACTTCACCGACCACCTCGAGATGGCCGGCGACCTGCCCAGCCTCCTGCCCTGGCCGCTGGGGCCCGACTGGTCGGTGACCGGCTTCGGGGTGGTCGCGGCCCGACCGGGGGCCGCGCGGGCGGTGCTCACCGCCTGCACCGGCACCACGGAGGCCGACGGCCCGGTCGACGTCGTGGTCGTCACCGAGGAGGCCGGCACCGGCCTCGGGGCGCGCGTGGCGGGCACACCCCACACCGACCCGGGCTACGAGATCGGGGGAGCCGCGCCGGTGGTGCGTCTGCGCGTCGAGGGCCAGCAGGTGCCGCTGTGGGCGGTCTCGACCAGCGCGGCCGACGGCGAGTGGGACCGCTCGGTGCTCGCCGGGGAGGCCCACGGGAGGTGGCTGTGGGTGGTCGTGCGGCCCGCGCCGGCGGTGCTCCTCCTGCACGGCGAGTGGCACCTGCGCGACGTCTCCGCGCTCGGCCCCGGCCTGGTCGAGCTGCCCTTCGGGGGGCCGGCCCCGGCCTGGTGAGCCGCGGCGGGGCAGCAGGGGGCGGGTCAGGCGTCCTCGGGCACCACGGCCCCGCCGACCGTCAGCGCCGCGACGGCCGTGGTGAGGGGCACGGCCAGCACCAGCCCGACCGCGGAGGCCAGGGTGCGCACGATCTCCACCCCGATGGACTCGTCGGCCAGCAGCTCCAGGAAGGGTCGGTCGTAGAGGCTGAGCAGCATGAGCACGGCCAGGCCGGTGCCGGCGTAGGCGAAGACGATCGTGTAGATCGTCGAGGCGATGTGGTCGCGCCCGATGCGCATGGCGCTGCCGAAGAGCTGGCGCCGCGAGAGCTCCGGCGCCGCGGCGCGCAGCTCCCACACCGCCGAGGACTGGGTGATCGTGACGTCGTTGAGCACCCCGAGCCCGGCGATGATCACCGCGCAGGCCAGCACGCCCTGGCTGTCGAGGGCGGGGGCGTAGGTCGCGAGCACCTCCCCGGTCTCGTCGCTGATGCCCGAGAGCCGCGCCGCGCCGACCGCCCAGACGCCGAGGAGGGCGGTGGCCCCGATGCCGGCCAGGGTGCCGAGCAGGGCCGCGCTGGTGCGCAGCGAGGGGCCGTGGGCGAGGTAGAGGACGACGTACATGATCGCGGCGGAGCCGACGGCGGCCACGGCCCAGCCCGACCCGCCCGCGAGCAGCGCCGGCAGCAGGAAGCGGGCGATGACGAGCGCGGCCAGGCCCAGGCCGACCAGCGCGAGGAGTCCCCGCAGGCGGGCGACGAGGCCGACCAGGACCACGAAGGCGCCCGCGAGCAGCCCCAGCGGCAGGGTGCGCTCGACCCCGGCGAAGCCGTAGCCCACCTGGCCGTCGGGCGTGCTGGAGGCCGGCAGTCGGATGAGACGGACCGTGTCGCCGGCCACCAGGCCCGAGCGGCCGACGTAGGGCGGGACGCCGAGGGTGACGTCCTCGCCCCCGACGTCGGCGGTGAGGGTGTCGCAGTCCTCCGGCGGCGGCTCGCGCGAGCCCTGCTCGCCGTCGACCAGCACCGGGCAGGAGGGACCGACGTCGACGACGGGGGCGGTGAGGGTGGTGGTGCCGCTGCGCAGGAAGTCGACCTCCTCGGGCGCGTCGGAGGCCGCGGGCCACAGCACGACCAGCCCGACGAGGGTGACCACGGCGCCCACGGCGAGCAGGCCCAGCAGCACCGCCCGCGCCCGCAGGCCCACGTCGAGCGTCGGGGGAGGTCCGCCGTGGGAGTGGCCGTGGCCCGACTCCACGGCCGCGGCGGTGGCGGCGGGGGAGCGGGGCGGCGTGCGGTCGGCTCGGTGACTCCCCATGGGCGTCATCATGCCCGGACGCGACGGCCCTGTCGGTGGGGTGGTCCTAGGGTGGGGGGGTGCGCATCGACCTCCACACCCACTCGCGGGCCAGTGACGGCACCCAGTCGCCCGACGAGCTGGTGCGGGCCGCGGCGGCCGCGGGCCTCGACGTGGTGGCGCTCACCGACCACGACACCGCCGAGGGCTGGGCCGAGGCCGAGCGCGCCGCCGCCGACGTCGGCATCGGGCTGGTGCGCGGCATGGAGATCAGCACCCGCCACGAGGGCCAGTCGGTGCACCTGCTGGCCTACCTGCCGGACCCGACGTACCCGCCCCTGGCCGAGGGGCTCACCCGCATCCTCGAGGGGCGGGTGTCGCGCGTGCCCGACGTCGTGGCCCGTCTCAACGCCCTCGGCATCGAGATCACCGAGGCCGACGTCGCCGCCGTCTCCGGCGACAGCGCGGCCAGCGGCCGGCCCCACGTGGCCGACGCCCTCGTGCAGCGCGGCGTCGTCGGCGACCGCACCGAGGCCTTCACCCGCTTCCTCAACCCCGGCCGTCCCGCCTACGTCGACCGCTACGCCGCGCCGCTGACCGACATGATCGACGCGGTGGCCGGCGCCGGCGGGGTCAGCGTGATCGCCCACCCGTGGGGCCGGCGCAGCGACGAGCGCCCCGACGCGGCCACCCTGGAGGCGCTGGCCGAGCGCGGCCTGGCCGGCATCGAGGTCGACCACCAGGACCACGCGCCGGCGGCCCGGGAGCGGCTGCGCGCGATCGCGACCGACCTCGGCCTGGTCGCCACCGGGTCCAGCGACCACCACGGCACGGGCAAGGTCGACCACGACCTGGGCTGCCACACCACGCCCCCCGAGCAGCTGCACCGCCTGCTCGAGCTGGCGGCCGCGGCCGCGGCCCGCTCGGGCCGCGCGACCCCGCAGCCGCTCCTCCTGCCCTGACCGGGCCGGTCAGCGCCGGTCAGCGCCGGTCAGCGCCGGCCCAGGCCCTGGAAGCGCTGCAGCACGCCGCCGGGCACGACCCGGGCCAGCGCGGTGATCGCCTTGTACTGCGCGCTGGGCACCGAGAGGCTGCGGCCGCGGTCGTAGTCGGCGAGCGCGTCGCGCACGAGCCGGTCGGCCTCGAGCCACAGCAGGTCGGGCGCGGAGCCGCGCGAGACGTCCATGCGCGCGTGGAACTCGGTCCTGACGAAGCCCGGGCACAGCGTCATGACCCGCACGCCGCGCGGGGCGTACTCGTGGGAGGCCCAGGCGCCGAACTGGTTGACCCAGGCCTTGGCGGCCGAGTAGGTGCCGCGCGGCAGGAAGGCCGCGACGCTGGAGACGTTGACGACCCCGCCGTGGCCACGCTCGGCCATCGGCCCCAGCGCGGCGTGGCTGAGCCGCAGCACCGCGGTGACGAGCACGTCGAGCATCGCGGTCTCGGCGTCGGCGGGGTTGTCGAGGAAGCGGTGCTTGAGGCCGAAGCCGGCGTTGTTGACCAGCAGCTCCACGGGGCGTGCGGGGTCGGCCAGGCGCTCCTCGACGCGGAGCAGCTGCCCGCGGTCGGCGAGGTCGGCGGTGAGCACCTCGACCGCCACCCCGTGGGCGGCGCGCAGCTCGGCGGCGACCCCCTCGAGGCGGGCGGTGTCGCGGGCGACGAGCACGAGGTCGTGACCGCGGGCGGCGAGCTGCTCGGCGAAGGCGCGGCCGATGCCGGCGGTGGGTCCGGTGACGAGGGCGGTGCCCGCGGGGCGGTCGGGCTGCGGGGAGGACATGGCGCCCAGTGAAGCAGGCGCGGGGCAGCAGGCCGACGACAGCAGGCCGACGACAGCAGGCCGACGACAGCAGGCCGACGACAGCAGGCCGGTGACGGCAGGCGAGCGTCCGACACGGGCGGGCCCGCGTCCGGCATGATGGGCGGTGATGACCACGACACTCGCGATCGCCAACCAGAAGGGCGGCGTCGCCAAGACCACCTCGGTCGCCTCCATCGGTGCGGCGCTCGCCGAGCTGGGCCACGCGGTGCTGCTGGTCGACCTCGACCCCCAGGCCTGCCTGACCTTCTCCCTGGGCATCGACCCCGAGGTGCTGGAGCTGTCGGTGCACCACGTGCTCACCAAGGGCGTCGACCCGCTCGAGGTCGTCATCGAGACCGACGACGGCGTCGACCTGCTGCCGGCCACCATCGAGCTGGCGCGGGCCGAGGCCGACCTGCTGACCCGCACCGGGCGCGAGCACGTGCTGCGCGGGGTGGTGGAGGCCCTCGAGGAGGCCGACGCCGGCTACGACTGGGTGCTGCTGGACTGCCCGCCCTCGCTGGGCGTGCTCACCGTCGCCGCCCTCACCGCCGCCGACGGGGTGCTGGTGCCGCTGCAGTGCGAGACCCTGTCGCACCGCGGCGTGGGCCAGCTGCTCGACACCGTGCACGACGTGCGCCGCTTCACCAACCGCGACCTCGAGGTCTGGGGCGTGCTCCCCACCCTCTACGACGGGCGCACCAACCACGCCCGCACCGTGCTCGAGACCATCTCGCAGACCTACGACCTCGAGGTGGTCGAGCCCCCCATCCCCAAGACGATCAAGTTCGCCGAGGCGCCCGCCGCTGGCCGCTCCATCCTGGCCACGAGCCGCACGAGCAAGGGCGCCCAGGCCTACCGCGCCGTCGCCGCCAACCTGGTGACCCGCTCGCAGCGCCCGAAGGCGACGTCCTGAGATGACCGGCCGGCGGACCGGGAGCGGCCAGGGCGGCCCGCGCTACGGGCGCCTCGCCGCCCTCGGTTCCTCGCTCCTCGTCACGGCCGTGGCCGTCCTCGGCGGCACGGGTGTGCTGCCCTCGTCGGCCGAGGAGGAGGAGGCGCCGGTCGTCGCGCTCGAGAGCGCCCCACCGCGGGCGGGGGCCGAGCCGGAGCCCGAGGACCCGGCGGTGGCCGGCGCGCCCGCGGCCGCGTGGGGTGAGGGCGCCGCCGCGCTGCGGCGGGCGATGGACACCCTGCCCGCGCGCTCGGGCAGCGGGCGGCGCGTGGTCTTCAGCGAGTCGCGCCAGCGCGTCTGGCTGGTCGAGGGCTCCGGCGCGGTGGCGTCGACGTACCTGGTCTCCGGGAGCCTCACCGACAACCTCGACCCCGGCACCTACGAGGTGTGGTCGCGCTCGCTCGACGCGATCGGCATCGACGACTCCGGCACGATGCGCTACTTCGTGCGCTTCACCCGCGGCCCGAGCGGTGCCGCGATCGGCTTCCACGACATCCCGGTCGACGACGGCGAGCGCGTGCAGAGCCGCCTCGACCTGGGCACCCCCCGGTCGCACGGGTGCATCCGGCAGCAGCGCTCCGACGCGCGGCTGATGTGGGCCTTCGCACCGCTGGGCACCGAGGTCGTCGTCACGGCCTGACCGGCCCGACCGGCCTGCACCCGGAACGCCGCACGGCCCGCCGGCGGACCGGCGGGCCGTGCGTGGTGCTGCTGGCTCAGGCGGTCTCGGCCGCGGCCTGGGACGGGCTCTCGCCCTGGCCGCCCTGGCCGGAGCCGCCCCGGCTGCGACGGCGGCGACGGGCGCGGGGAGCACCGCCCTCGGCGGAGCCCTCGGGCGCGTCGGTGGCGGGGCCCGTCGTCGGCGCGGCGGCCGCAGCGGAGCCGCCGGAGTCGCCACCGCGCGAGCGGGTGCGGCTGCGGTTGCGCGCGGGGCGGTCTCCACCGCGGTCTCCACCGCGGTCGCTGCCACGTCCACCGCGCTCGCCGCCACGTCCACCGCGGTCGCCGCCGCGCTCCTCGCGGGGCTTGCGCTCGACCGGGGCGGGGTCGACGATGCGGCCCTTCGTGCCGGCCGGGATGCCGAGGTCGGTGTAGAGGTGCGGGGAGGTGGAGTAGGTCTCGGCCGGCTCGTCGAAGGGCAGGTCGAGGGTCTTGTTGATCAGCTTCCAGCGCTGCACGTCGGCCCAGTCGACGAAGGTGATCGCGGTGCCGGTCGCCCCCGCCCGGCCGGTGCGGCCGATGCGGTGGACGTAGGTCTTGTCGTCCTCGGGGCAGGTGTAGTTGATGACGTGGGAGACGCCGCGCACGTCGATGCCGCGGGCCGCGACGTCGGTGGCGACGAGCACGCGGATCTTGTCCTCGCGGAACTTGGCGAGGGCCTTCTCGCGGGCGACCTGGGCCATGTCGCCGTGCAGCGGGCTGGCGCTGAAGCCGCGCTCGGCGAGGTCGTCGGCGATGCGCTGCGACTGCCGCTTGGTGCGGGTGAAGACGATGATCTTCTCGGCGTCCTCGGCCTGGAGCACGCGCCCGATGATCTCGGGCTTGTCGAGGTCGTGGGCCTGGTAGATGAACTGCGCGGTCGCCGGCACGAGGGTGGTGTCGTAGGAGGACTCGGCGCGGATGTTCATCGGGTGGCGCATGTGGGTGCGGGCCAGGGCGACGATCGCGGAGGGCATGGTGGCCGAGAACAGCATGGTCTGGCGGGTCTCGGGGGTCATCCGCAGGATGCGCTCGACGTCGGGCAGGAAGCCCAGGTCGAGCATCTCGTCGGCCTCGTCGAGCACCAGGGCGTGCACGTGGGAGAGGTCGAGGGCCCTGCGGTTGGCCAGGTCGATCAGTCGCCCGGGGGTGCCGACGACGACGTCGACGCCGGCCTCGAGGGCCTCGAGCTGGCCGTCGTAGCCCACACCGCCGTAGACGGTGAGGACGCGCAGGCCGCGGTCCTTGCTGGCGATGGCGAGGTCGCTGGAGACCTGGAGGGCCAGCTCGCGGGTGGGCGCGACGATGAGCGCCTGCGGCTTGCCCTGCGGGATCTCGGCGTAGTCGGGGTCCTTGGGGGCGACGCTGCGCTGCAGCACCGGGATGCCGAAGGCGAGGGTCTTGCCGGTGCCCGTGCGGGCCTGGCCGATCAGGTCGGTGCCCATGAGGGCGACCGACAGCGTCATCTCCTGGATGGCGAAGGGGGTGGTGATGCCGGCGCGCTCGAGCGCGTCGCAGATGTCGGGGAGGACCCCGAGCTCTCGGAACGTGGTCAGTGGTCTCATCGCTTTCGTGAGCCCGGCGCGGGTGAGGGGCCGGGAGTCCGGATGCGGCGGACTCGTCGGGCTGCCCCAGTCAACGGTGCAGGTAGCTCTCGACAGCGTCAGCCGCGCACATACGTGGGCCGCTCGCGCCCGGCGGGCACGGCGCCCTGCGCCCGAGTCTATCGGTAGGGTGCGACCATGCCCCCATCGACAGACCGGCCGGACCCGGCCGGCGCCCCGGGCGGCGAGGACACCCCGCTCGCACTCGACGACCCCGCCTACCGCGAGGCCGTCGTCGAGCTGCTCGGAGCCATCGCCTACGGCGAGATCTCCGCCTTCGAGCGGCTGGCCGAGGACGCCAAGCTGGCCCCGCGGCTGGAGGACAAGGTGGCGGTGGCCGGCAAGGCCGCGGCGGAGTTCACCCGCGTCGCCCCGCTGCACGAGCGGATCACGGCGCTCGGCGCCGACCCCTTCGCCGCGATGGCCCCCTTCCGCGAGCCGATCGAGCTCTTCCACGAGCACACCGCGCCGGCCGACTGGTACGAGGGCCTGGTCAAGGCCTTCGTCGGCGACGGGCTGGCCGACGACTTCTACCGCGAGATCGCCGCCTTCCTCGACACCGACACCCGCGACCTCGTGCTGGCCTCGGTCGAGGAGACCGGCCACGCCGCCTTCGTCGTCGACCGGGTGCGCGCGGCCATCGCCGCCGACCCGCGCCTCGGCGGTCGGCTCGCGCTGTGGGGGCGCCGGCTCATGGGGGAGGCCCTCACCCAGGCCCAGCGCGTGGCCGCCGAGCGCGACGCCCTGTCGTCGCTGCTCGCCGGCGGCGCCGACGTGCCGGGGCTCGACCTCGCCGCCATCGGGCGGATGTTCACCCGGTTGACCGAGCGGCACACCGAGCGGATGGCCGAGCTCGGCCTCGAGAGCTGAGCGAGGCCCGGGCGCTCAGCGAGCGGCGCGGTGACGCGTGCGCTCACCGCGCAGCAGGGCGAGGGTGAGCGACACCCCGATCGCCGAGGCCGCGAGCTGCCAGGCGTGGCGCCACCAGTCGAAGCCGGTCACGGCCCGGTCGTAGACCGCGCCGTGCGCCAGGGTGCCCAGGGCCGCGGCGGCGATGCCGGCCAGCACGACCAGCCACAGCGGGGAGTCGTCGCGGCCGCCCCGCGCGATCCAGAGCGCCAGCAGCGCCACGACGGTGCCACCGACGAGGGACCACAGGATCGCATCGACGTCCACGACGCTCATGGTCCTCCTCCGTGGGGGGCCGGGGCAACGGGCACCCGGCCCCTCCTCGCGATCAGCTGCGGAAGCCGACCTGTCCGGCGACGCTGTTGCCGATCTCGACGTAGGCCAGCTTGGCGGCGGGCACGATGACCGTGCGGCCCTTGCTGTCCCGGAGCGTGACGACGCCGCCGGCGTCGACGGCGGTGGCAACGAGCTGTCCGATGGCCTCGGCGCTCTCGTCGGTCTCCACGACCAGCTCGCGTGCTGCCTGCTGGATGCCGATCTTGACCTCCACGGGTCCTCCTGTGAGTCGTCTGGGTGCTGCGGTGGGGTGTGCGGGGACGTGCTGGCTCGATGCTCCCACCCGGGTGGGGATCAGGCCTCGTCGGCCTTGGGGTAGCCCCGGATCCCGCGCCAGGCCAAGCCCGCCACGAGCGCCGCGGCGTCGGGTCGGTCGATGCCGCCGGCCTCGGTGAGCCAGAACCGCGCGCTGACCTGCGCCATTCCCACCAGCGACACGGCCAGCAGGCGCGAGGCGGGGTCGGGCAGCGCCGTGTCGTCGCGGATCACCTCGGCGATGAGGGTGGCGCACTCGGTGGTCACGCGGTCGACGTGCTCGCGCACGGCGGGCTCGTTGGTGAGGTCGGACTCGAAGACGAGCCGGAAGGCGCCCGACTCGGCGGCGACGTACTCGAAGAACACGTCGATCGCGGCGGCCACGCGCTGCTTGTTGTCCTGCGTGGACAGCAGCGCCTGGCGGCAGTTGTCGATGATGGCGTCGCAGGAGGAGTCCAGGAGCGCGAGGTAGAGGTCGAGCTTGCCGGGGAAGTGCTGGTAGAGCACCGGCTTGGAGACCCCGGCGCGCTCCGCGATGTCGTCCATGGCGGCGGCGTGGTAGCCCTGCGCCACGAAGACCTCGAGGGCCGACCCCAGCAGCTGGGTGCGTCGCTCGCGACGCGGCATCCGGCCCCCGCGGGGACGGGCCTGGTCGACGTCGGCGCGCGCCGTGTCGGAGGGGTGCTGGCCTGTGGTCACGCGGTGCTCCTGCTCGCTGAGGTCCCGCGGCGCCCGGCGCCGCACTCGTGCAGGGCGCGATGCTACCCGCAGGTCACCTCGGTCCGGATGACGGGACGCGGCGCGGCAGCCGCCCACCGGGCCGGGAGCATGGCCGGGAACACGCATGGGCGTCGAAGCGTTCTGACCCTCGTCCACCACCGACCGTCCGAGGAGCCCCTGTGTCCTTCCCAGCTCTCGTGGAGCCGGCCCCCGAGCTGACCATCGACGAGGTCCGCCGCTACAGCCGCCACCTGATCATCCCCGACGTGGGGATGACGGGGCAGAAGCGCCTCAAGAACGCCAAGGTGCTCGTGATCGGCGCCGGCGGCCTCGGCAGCCCGGCCCTGCTCTACCTCGCCGCCGCCGGTGTCGGCACCCTCGGGATCGCGGAGTTCGACGAGGTCGACGAGTCGAACCTGCAGCGCCAGATCATCCACACCCAGTCCGACATCGGGAAGTCCAAGGCGGTCTCCGCCAAGGAGTCGATCGCCGAGGCCAACCCCTACGTCGAGGTCGTCCTGCACGAGGAGCGCCTCGACAACGACAACGTCATGCAGGTCTTCGAGGGCTACGACCTCATCGTCGACGGCACCGACAACTTCGCCACCCGCTACATGGTCAACGACGCGGCGTACTTCCTGGGGATCCCCTACGTGTGGGGCTCCATCTACCGCTTCGACGGCCAGGCGTCGGTCTTCTGGCCCCAGGCCCGGCTCGAGGACGGCACCAGCGCCGAGGCGCCCTGCTACCGCTGCCTCTACCCCGAGCCCCCGCCGCCGGGCATGGTGCCCAGCTGCGCCGAGGGTGGCGTCCTGGGCGTGCTCTGCGCCGCGATCGGCTCGATCCAGGTCAACGAGGCCATCAAGGTGCTCACCGGCATCGGCGACCCCGCCGTCGGCAAGCTGGTCATCTACGACGCCCTCGAGCTGGAGTGGCGCAAGCTGAAGGTGCGCAAGGACCCGAACTGCGCGCTGTGCGGGGAGAACCCCACCGTCACCGGCCTCATCGACTACGACGCCTTCTGCGGCGCCATCTCCGAGGAGGCCGCCGACGCCGCCGCCGGGTCGACCATCTCGGTGACCCAGCTCGAGCACATGCTCAAGGAGCGCGAGGAGGGCAGCCGCGACTTCGTCCTGGTCGACGTGCGCGAGCCCAACGAGTACGAGATCAACAGGATCCCTGGCTCCGTGCTGATCCCCAAGGGCGACTTCCTCAACGGCTCGGCCCTCGAGCAGCTGCCGTCGGACAAGCAGGTCGTCATGCACTGCAAGTCCGGCGTGCGCTCGGCCGAGACCCTGGCCATCGTCAAGGGCGCGGGCTACTCCGACGCCGTGCACGTGGGCGGCGGGGTCGTCGCCTGGGTCAACCAGATCGACCCGAGCCAGCCGTCGTACTGACCGCCGGCGCACCTGCCGGGTGAGCCTGCAGCGGCGCCCGTCCCCGGCCCGGGGACGGGCGCCGCTGCGCGTGCGGACCCCAGGGCCGCCCGGCCCGTCCGGGCCAGGCGCGTGACCCGGACGGGCCAGGGTCGTTGGAGGAGTACCCAACCGTGTCGTGGGTCACCTCCGCGTGGCCGCGACCCACCACAGGAGGCACCCAGCCCGATGAGGACCCCGACCCCCCGCACCACCCGCCCCGGCTCGCGCCGGGCCGCCGCCGTGGCCCTGCTCGGCAGCGCCGCGCTCGGCACCGCCCTGGCCACCTCGACGACCGCGTCGGCGCAGACCGACCCCGGCGCCTTCGCGCCCGCCGCCGAGGCCACCATCACGCCGGGCACCCAGATGTACACCGAGGGCGCCCAGTGCACCTCCAACTTCGTCTTCGACGACGCCGCCGGCAACCTCTACGTCGGCTACGCCGCCCACTGCGCCGGCACCGGTGCGGCCACCGACACCGACGGCTGCCTCGCCGACTCGCTGCCGCTGGGCACCCGCGTCACCTTCAACGAGGGCGGCAGCCTGCTCGGGGAGGGCACCCGGCTCGGCGCCGGCACCCTGGCCTACTCCTCGTGGGACACCATGGACCGCATCGGCACCAGCGACGCCAACACCTGCGCCTACAACGACTTCGCCCTCGTACGGGTCGACGCCGCCGACGTCGGCAAGGTCAACCCCTCGGTGCCGTTCTTCGGGGGCCCGACCGGCATCGACACCGACGGCACCGCCGCCGGCGACCGGGTCCACTCCTACGGCAACTCGAGCCTGCGCGGTGGCCTCGAGCTGCTCTCGCCCAAGACCGGGGCGAGCCTGGGCGACGACCCGGCCACCGACGGCTGGACCCACCCGCTCTACACCGTCACCCCGGGCGTGCCCGGCGACTCGGGGTCGGGCTTCCTCAGCGCCGACGGCACCGCGGTGGGCACGCTGTCGACCCTCGGCCTGGCGCCGCTCCCGGCCTCGAACAACATCGGCGACCTGGCCAAGGAGCTGGCCTTCGCCCAGCAGCACTCCGGCATCGACGGCCTCGACCTCGTGCTCGGCACCGAGCCCTTCGACCCGGTGCTCTGAGGCCGGTGCTCTGAGGCCGGTGCTCTGAGGCCGGTGCCCTGAGGCCGGTGCCCTGAGGCGGCCAGCCGCCGCCGATCCGACGACCCCGTCCGCGTAGCCGGACGGGGTCGTCGCTCGTTGGGGGGTCATGTCCCTCTCCCGAGCGAGCCTGCGCCCCTCCCGCCCCGATCTCGCCCCGGCGCTCGCGGCGGGTCCCCTGCTGGCCCTGCTGGCGCTGCTGGCGCTGTTGGCCCTGGTCGCCGGCCTGGTGGCCACCCCGGGCGCCGAGGCCGCCGACCGGCGCGCGCGGGTCACCTCCTGGGCGCCGGCGGAGACCGCGACGATCCACCCCGGCGTGCAGATGTTCACCTCCGGTGCGCAGTGCACCGGCAACTTCGTCTTCACCGACGCCCGGGGCGGGGTCTACGTCGGCTACGCCGCCCACTGCGCCGGCCTCGGCGAGGCCACCGACACCGACGGCTGCAGCACCGCCTCGGTGCCGCTCGGCACGCGGGTGCGCTTCGCGACCGGCGCCACGCTCGCCGGGGGCGGCACCACGCTGGGGCGCGGCCGCCTGGCCTACTCCTCCTGGCGGGCGATGCGTGCCGCGGGCACCAGCAACGCCGACGCCTGCGCCTTCAACGACTTCGCGCTGGTGAAGGTCGACGCCGCCGACGTGCCCGAGGTCAACCCGTCGGTGCCCTTCTCCGGCGGCCCCGTGGGCCTGGCCGACTCCTCCCCGGCGGCCGGCGAGGTGGTGCGCAGCTACGGCCAGTCGAGCCTGCGCCCGACCACGCTGCTCTCGCCCAAGGTGGGCACGTCGCTGGGCGCGACCAGCCCGTGGAGCTCCGACGTGCTGACGCTGACGCCCGGTGTGCCGGGCGACTCGGGCAGCGGCTTCCTCGACGCCGAGGGCCGGGCCTTCGGCACGCTGTCGACGATCGCGCTCGCGCCGCTGGCCGGCACCAACGGCCTGGGCGACCTGGCCCGCGAGCTGGCCTTCGCCCGGCGCACGTCGGGCATCGAGGGTCTGCGGCTGGCCCCCGGCACCGAGCCCTTCCGTCCGCCGCTGTGAGGCCGACCCGGGCCTGACCCGGGTCCGGTCCGGGCCCGACCGGCGGCGGGCGACAATGGCGGGGTGCACCATCCCGAGGACTACGTCGAGGCCGTGCTGGCCTGCGTCGAGCAGGTGCCGCCCGGGCGGGTGACCACCTACGGCTCGATCGCCGAGGCGGTGGGACGCTTCGGCCCGCGGCGGGTGGGCAACGTGATGGCCCAGCACGGCGGTCCGGTGCCGTGGTGGCGCGTCGTGCGCGCCGACGGCACGCTGCCGCCGAGCCACCAGGGGGAGGCCGTGGCGCGCTACCGCGAGGAGGGCACCCCGACCCGCAGCACGGGGGCCGGTGCGCTGCGCGTCGAGCTGGCCTCGGCGTACTGGAGGCCGCCGGGTGGCTCCGGTGGACACCGGATCGGCTGACCGGCCGGTAACCGCGACACTGGCCAGGTGTTCTACCGCGTGCTCCACTCCGTCGTCCCCCCGCTGGCCCGCGCCGTGTGGCGGCCGAGGATCGAGGGGCTCCACCACGTGCCGCGCTCGGGCCCGGTGATCCTGGCCAGCAACCACCTCAGCTTCATCGACTCCGTCGTCATCCCGGTGACCGCGCCGCGCAAGGTGGTCTTCCTGGCCAAGTCGGACTACTTCACCGGCACGGGGCTGCGGGGGAGCGCGCAGCGGGCGTGGTTCGAGGGTCTGGGCATGCTGCCCGTGGACCGCGACGACCCGCGGGCGGCCCTGGCCAGCCTCGACGTGGCACTCGAGGTGCTCGGTCGGGGCGAGGCCTTCGGGCTCTACCCCGAGGGCACCCGCTCACGCGACGGCCGGCTCTACCGCGGGCGCACCGGGGTGGCCCACCTCGCGCTGACCGCCGGAGCGCCCGTGGTGCCGGTCGGCCTCGTCGGCACCGACCGGCTGCAGCCGGTGGGGAGCTCCTGGCCGCGCCTGGCCCGGGTGACGGTGCGCTTCGGGGAGCCGATCGTCGCCGGCGACCGGTTCGCGGGGATGTCGTCGGGTCGCGCCCGGCGCGAGCTCACCGACGAGGTCATGAGTGCGGTGGCCGCCCTCTCGGGCCAGCAGGAGGCCGGGGCCTACAACGAGCGGACCGCGCCGGCCTGACTCCGGGGTCCGCCTGGCGGAACGCCCGTCCACATGACGGACAGACGGTAACCGTTGTGTTTCAGGACACGGTTCGCTGAAGATCGTCAGACATTCTGACGATCCACCGCGACGACCTCCTGTCGCGGAGGCCCCCACGACAGGAAGCGAATCCCCTTGCGCCACCGCACCCTCGCGAGCCTGAGCACCATGGCTGTCGCTGCGACGACCCTCGCGCTCCTCGCCCCCGTTGCCACCGCCGAGCCCTCGGGCCCGAGCGGGTCCTCCGCGCTGACGTCCGCCGCCGGCGGCCGGGGCGTCACCCCCGACCAGAGCGCCGCGCGCCCGAGCACGGCGGCCGCCGCGAAGCTCGCCGCGGCCGCCGAGTCGTTCGGCGAGCCCATCACGATGCCCTCGTCGTACCCCGCCCAGCCGACGCTGGAGGAGCCGACGCCGACCGTGCCCGACGCCACCACGGTCAACGGCACCATCTCCTACTCCGACCTCGCCCCGCGCCTCAACGAGCTGATGGCCTCCAGCGACCGGATCTCGACCCAGCTGGTGGGCACCTCCACCGAGGGCCGCGACCTCTACCTGGTCACCCTCACCGCGCCCGAGACCGAGGCCCAGACCGCCCAGCAGACCGCGTGGCGCGAGAAGATCCGCACCGCGCCCGAGGCCGCGGCCGCCGACGCCGACCTCGCGGCCGGCTACAAGACGCCGATCTGGTTCAGCGCCAACATCCACGGCAACGAGTGGGAGGGCACCGACGCGGCCATGCAGGTCATCGAGGACCTCGTCGCCGCCCCCCAGGAGGAGGTCGGGGAGATGCTGGCCGGCCACCGGCTCTACTTCTCGCTCTCGCTCAACCCCGACGGGCGCACGAAGGCCACCCGCGCCACGGCGCTCTCGCTGGACCCCAACCGCGACATGATCACCAGCAAGACCCCCGAGTCGCTCTCCTTCGTCAAGACCGCGCAGGCGCTCCAGGCGCTCTACGCCGCCGACTTCCACGGCTACACCGGCGTGCTCCAGGTCGAGCCCTGCGGCCCGCCGCACGGCGAGAACTACGAGTACGACCTCTTCATCCCGCACGGCTACGCCGTCGCGCGCCAGGTCGAGGACGACGTCGTCGCCGCCGAGATCCCGGGCAACACCTACTACGACCCGGCGACCGACGACGACACCACCGAGAACACCGGCAAGATCAAGATCCCCTACCGCGACACCCCCGACGGCTGGGACGACTTCCCGCCGATCTTCACCGCGCAGTACGCCGCCTTCCACGGCGCCGTCACCAGCACCGTCGAGCTGCCCAAGGGCCGCACCTCGACCCCCGGCACGCCGTTCGCGTCGGTGACGACACCCGAGGACGCCGTCATCAACACCGCGGTGGCCAAGCAGACGATGGAGTCGATGGTCGACTACGTCGTGGCCAACGACGACGCGATGCTGGCCAACCAGATCGAGATGTTCCGCCGTGGCGCGGCCGGCGCCCCCAAGGAGTCGCTGACCACCGAGACCGTCGACGCCGTCGAGGGCCCCGACGAGTGGAAGGAGCTGTGGGACTCCGTCGACGACCAGGACCCGGTCGTGCTCCCGCGCGCCTACGTCATCCCCGTCGGCGCCGCCCAGCGCTCGCGCAGCGACGCCGCCCGCGTCGTGCAGCAGCTGCTCTTCAACGGCGTGGAGGTCGGCACGCTGGACCGCGCCACCACCGTCGACGGCACGACCTACCCCGCCGGCTCCTACGTCGTCGACATGCACCAGCCGCTGCGCGGCATGGCCAACGTGCTGCTCGACCTGGGCTCCGACATCTCCGACAAGGTGCCGTCGATGTACGACATCTCCGCCTGGAGCTACTCCTACCTGTGGGGTGCCACCGTCGACAAGGTCGGCCTCACCACCGACGCGCCCCTCGGTGCCACCACGCCGTTGACCGACGCGACCCCGACCGGGTCCGTGCCGGCCGAGGGCCGGCACCTCGTGCTCGACGTCGCGGGCGTCGCCGACTTCCAGGCGCTCAACGCGCTGCTGGAGGAGGGCGTCACCGTCTCCATGCTCGAGGACGGCTCCGCGGTCGTCGGTCCCGAGGACCGCGCCGCCGCCGCCGTCGTCGCCGAGGACCTCGGCGTGCGCTTCACCCGCGCCCGCGCCGCCGACCTCGACGCCCTCGACGACGAGGCCACCCGGGGGCTCGACGACCTCACCATCGCCTACACCGGCACCCAGGACGACAAGCTCTCGCTGCTCGAGCTCGGCTTCGACGACCTCGTGCCGGTCACCGCGGCCGACCTGGCCACCGACGCCTCCGTGCTCGCCGACGCCGACGTGCTCTGGGTCGGCGGGGCGCTGAGCTTCACCGAGGCCCAGGCGCCCGGCCTGGCCGCGCTGCAGGCCTGGCTCGACGAGGGCCACGGCGTCGTGGGGCGCGGCACGGCCGGCTACAACGCCGCCGCGCTGCTCGGCCTCGTCTCGGCCACCCCGGTCGCCGGCAACCGCTCCGGCAACGGGATCGTCGCGGTCGACACCCCGGCCGGCTCGGCGCTCGCGCCGTACGCGCAGGAGGCGTCGTTCATCTACCCCGCGCTGTCCTTCGCCGACCTCGGCGAGGGCACGACGGCCGAGCAGACCTACGCCGCCGACCCGCTGCTCGCCGGTCACTGGCGCCCCACGGCCGAGGGCAGCCCGGTGGGCGGTCCGGCCGAGGCGGCCGGCAAGGCCTCGGTCATCTCCGGTGAGGCCGCCAGCGGCGCCAGGGGCATGGTCTTCGGTACCTCGGTGTTCTTCCGCACCCACCCCAAGGGCGGGCTGAGCCAGGCCGCCCGCGGCCTGTTCTGGGCCGCCCCCGCCGGCGAGGAGGTCGCGCCGGCCAGGGCGACGTCGACCACGCGCCTCACCGCGCGCAAGGCCGGCACGGTCAAGGCCTCGGCCACCGTGCGGCTGTCCTTCAACTTCGGCGAGGCCGTGGGCACCGTGCAGCTGCGCGAGCGCGGCGAGGGTGTCGTGCGCACCGTGCGGATCACCCGCGCCGACGAGGGCTCCAAGAAGGTGACGGTGCGCCTGGGGCGCGGTCGTCACGTGCTGCGGGCGGTCTTCCCGGCCACCGAGCAGGTCGAGCGGAGCGCCTCGCGCACTGTGGTGGTGCGCCTGCCCTGACCCGGGCGCGCACCGCGACGCAGGCAGGACACCGGGAGCCGGCACCCCACGCGGGGTGCCGGCTCCCGGCGCGTGCGCTCAGGCCTGCTGGAGGCCGGGGCGGCCGGCCTCGACCACGAAGGACTGCCGCGTCGACACCGGGGCGCCGGGGCGGCGTACGTAGAGCAGGACCTTGAAGTCGGCGCGCAGGCTGTCGCGGCCGATCTCGGTCATGACGTAGCCGCGCTGGCTGTTGGCGAACCTGATGTGCGGGTTCTCGCGCAGCTGGGTGTCGGTCGCGGCGGTGGTGTCGGAGCCGTCGCCGCCGCTGGTGATCGAGGAGCACACGAGCTCGGCCGCGCGCACGGCCGAGTCGGGGTCGTCGAAGTCGGCGAGCACGTCGTTGGCGTAGTGGCGGTGCACGTCGCCGGTGAGCACCACGGTGTTGGCGTCGGCCGGCAGGGCGTCGACGAGGCGCTGGCGGGCGGGGGCGTAGCCGTCCCAGCCGTCCATCGACAGCGACCGGGTGGGGCCGGCGGTGAAGTCGCGGCGGGCGAAGAAGACCTGCTGGCCCAGCAGGTCCCAGGTGGTGGTGGAGGCGGTGAGGCCCTCGACGAGCCACCGCTCCTGGGCGTCGCCGCAGAGGGTGCGCGAGGGGTCGAGCGCCTCCTGGCAGTCGACCGCGGTGCCGTCGCCGCAGGCCTGGTCGTCGCGGTACTGACGGGTGTCCATCATGTGGAAGGTGGCCAGGTCGCCCCACTGCACGCGGCGGAACAGCTGGAGGTCGATGCCCTGCGGCACCGACGTGCGGCGCAGCGGCATGTTCTCGTAGTAGGCCTGGAAGGCGGCGGCGCGACGGGCCAGGAAGCCCGGCTGCGGCACCGCCGGCTTCTCGGGCACCTCGTCGGCCCAGTTGTTGTCGACCTCGTGGTCGTCCCACACCACGACCCAGGGTGCTGCGGCGTGGGCGGCCTGCAGGTCGGCGTCGGTCTTGTACTGCGCGTGGCGCTGGCGGTAGCCGGCCAGCGTCTCGGTCTCGGGGCCCTCGTGGTCGCGCACGTTGCCCGGCGCCACGACGTAGTCGTCCTTCGTGTACTCGTAGAGGTAGTCACCGAGGTGCAGCACCAGCTCGGGCTGCTCCTCGGCCAGGCGCCGGTAGGCGGTGAAGAAGCCGTGCTCGTACTGCGAGCAGGAGGCGAAGGCCATGCTGAGCGAGGCCGGCGAGGAGTCGTACGCCGGGGCCGTGCGGGTCAGGCCCGCGGGGGAGACCCACCGCTCGGCCGCGAAGCGGTACCAGTAGGGCCGGGCGGGCGAGAGGCCCTGGACCTCGACGTGGACGCTGTGGCCGGCGTCGGGGCCGGTGCGGGCCACGCCGCGGCGCACGACCCGGCGGAAGCGCTCGTCGGTGGCGACCTCCCACCGCACCGCGACCTCGCGGGCGGGCATGCCGCCCAGGCCGTCGGCGGCCAGCGGCTCGGGGGCCAGCCGGGTCCACAGGACGACCCCGTCGGGCAGCGGGTCGCCGGAGGCGACGCCGAGGGTGAAGGGGTCGCGGCTCAGCGGCCGGGCCGGGGCGGCGGCGGCCCCGGGCAGCCAGGCGGCGGGGGCCAGCGTGCCGGTGAGGGTGGCGGTGAGCCCGACGCCGGCGCCGAGGGCGGTGCCCACGACGGCGCGGCGGGTGGGGCCGGTGAGGGCGGGGTCGGTGAGGGCGGGCCCGGTGAGGGAAGGGCGGGGTGAGGCGTTCATCTGGGTGCTCCCGAGAGGGTGGTGCGGATGTCGGCGCGGCTCACGCTGTCGACCCCCGGGGCCCTGGCGGTGGCCCGGTGGTGACGGGTCGGGGGCGGGCGCGCGAACGGCTGTCGGCGCCGGGTGCTGAGATGGGGCCCGTGACCCGCCCGCCCCGCCCGGACCGTCCGGCCACCCCGCGCTACCACCTCGTGCACGAGCACGCGGAGGCCCCGGTGCCGCGTCTCGACGCCGAGCAGCAGCGCGTCGTCGACCACGCCGGCGGGCCGCTGCTGGTGCTCGCCGGGCCGGGCACGGGCAAGACCACGACGCTGGTCGAGGCGATCGTGCGACGCGTCGACGACGGGGCACGGCCCGACGAGGTGCTGGCGCTGACCTTCTCGCGCAAGGCCGCCGACCAGCTGCGCGACCGGGTCACGGCGCGGCTGGGGCGCACCATGGCGACGAGCCTGAGCTCGACCTTCCACTCCTTCGCCTACGCGCTGATCCGGCAGTACGCGCCGGCGGAGCTCTACGACGCCCCGCTGCGTCTGCTGAGCGCCCCCGAGCAGGACGTCGTGCTGCGCGAGCTCCTGGTGCCGACCCCCGAGGCCGTGGCCTGGCCCGAGGGGCTGCAGCGGGCGCTCGGCACCCGCGGCTTCGCACGCGAGGTGCACGCCGTGCTGTCGCGGGCCCGGGAGAAGGGTCTCGACGGCGCGGAGCTGGCGCGCCTCGGGCAGGTGCACGGCGCCCCCGAGCTGACCGCGGCCGGGCTCTTCCTCGACCAGTACCTCACGGTGCTCGACACCCAGGGCGCCACCGACTACTCCGACCTGATCCGGCGGGCGACCCTGGAGGCGGAGGTGCACCGCGAGGAGCTGAGGCGCCGCTTCTCCCACGTCTTCGTCGACGAGTACCAGGACACCGACCCCGGTCAGGTGGCGCTGCTGCGGGCGCTGGCCGGCGACGGTCGCGACCTCACCGTGGTGGGCGACCCGCACCAGTCGATCTACGCCTTCCGCGGCGCCGAGGTGCGCGGCATCCTCGACTTCCCGACCAGCTTCCCGCGCCGCGACGGCAGCCCGGCCGAGGTCGTCGCCCTGCGCACCACCCGACGCTTCGGCCCGCGGCTGCTCGTCGCCTCCCAGCGCGTCGCCGGGCGCCTCGGGCTCCCCGGCAGCATCGACGAGCAGGCCCGCGAGGCCTTCCTGCACCCGGTGGCCGAGCCGGGTCGGCTCGGCGAGGGCCGCGTCGTCGTGCGCACCTTCGACACCGACCGCGCCGAGTCCGAGCACCTCGCCGACCTGCTGCGGCGCGCGCACCTCGAGGACGGCGTGGCGTGGGACGACATGGCGGTGCTCGTGCGCTCGGGCCGCACCTCGCTGCCCCCGCTGCGCCGGGCGCTGGGAGCGGCCGGGGTGCCGGTGG
Organism: Nocardioides sp. Leaf374; assembly: GCF_916862475.1. Classification (NCBI taxonomy): domain Bacteria; kingdom Bacillati; phylum Actinomycetota; class Actinomycetes; order Propionibacteriales; family Nocardioidaceae; genus Nocardioides; species Nocardioides sp. Leaf374. Next base: position 12,910 of record NZ_CAKASO010000039.1, on the reverse strand, counting down.
AGGTCGCCAGCGACGAGGTGCCGCTCGTGCGCGACCCCGCGGTGCTGCCGCTGCTCGACGCGCTGCGCGCCGTGGTCGACCTGGAGGTCGCCGACCCCACCGCGCCCGACCACCTCGACCCCGGCCGGGTCGAGGCGCTGCTCGTGGGGCCGCTGGGCGGTCTCGACGCCGGCGACGTGCGCCGGCTGGGCCGTCAGCTGCGGGTGCGCGAGAAGCACCGGGCGCTGGCCGAGGACCGGGCGCCCCGCCCCTCCCGGGAGCTGGTGCGGCTGGCCCTGGTCGAGCGGGGGTTCCTCGACGGGCTCGAGGGGGGCGAGGTCACCCGGGCCCGGGCCCTGCACGCGCTGCTCGCCTCCGCCCGCGACGACCTCGAGGCCGGCGTGAGCGCCGAGGAGCTGCTGTGGGGGCTGTGGTCGGGCACGGGCTGGCCGGCCCGGCTGCGACGCGCGGTCGAGCAGGGCGGGGCCCCGGCCCGTCGCGCCCACCGCGACCTCGACTCGGTGTGCGCCCTCTTCGACGTCGCCGCGCGCGCCGAGGAGCAGCGCGACCACCGCGGCGTCCGCTCCTTCCTCGCCACCCTGGTGGCCCAGGAGATCCCGGCCGACACCCTCGCCGAGCAGGGCACCCGGGGCGCCGCCGTGCGGCTGCTGACGGCCCACCGCTCCAAGGGGCTGGAGTGGCGCCTGGTCGTGGTCGCCCACGTGCAGCAGGACGCCTGGCCCGACCTGCGGCGGCGCACCACCCTGCTGCAGGCCGACCGCATCGGCGAGGGCGAGCTCGTGCCGCCGGTCTCCGCGCGCGAGCTGCTGGCCGAGGAGCGTCGCCTCTTCTACGTCGCCTGCACGCGCGCGCGGCAGCGGCTCGTGGTCACCGCCGTCGCCTCCCCGGAGGACGACGGCGAGCAGCCCTCCCGCTTCCTCGACGAGCTCGGCGTCAGCGTCGAGGCCGTGGTGGGGCGACCCGAGCGCCCGCTGTCGATGGACGGCCTGGTGAGCGAGCTGCGACGCACCGTCGCCGACCCCGCGACGACGCCCGCGCTGCGCGACGCCGCCGCGCGACGGCTGGCGCGGCTCGCGGGGGAGAGCGCCGGCACCCGGCCGCTCGCCCCGCACGCCGATCCCGCGAGCTGGTGGGGCACCCGCGCCGCCACCCGCTCGGTGCAGCCGGTGCGCGACCCCGACCGGCCGGTGCCGATCTCGGCGAGCGTGCTCGAGGCCCTCCAGACCTGCCCGATGCGGTGGTTCCTGGAGCGCGAGGCCGGGGGAGCGGCCCGCTCCCACCAGTCGGCCAACCTGGGCAAGATGCTCCACGCCTTGGCCGAGCGCGTCGCCACGGGTGAGCTGGCGGCGGGGCCCGACGACGTCGACCTGCTGATGACCCACGTCGACGCGGTGTGGGGCCGCCTGGAGTTCCGCACCCCGTGGTCGCGGGCGCGCGAGCACGCCCGGGTGAGGGTGGCGCTGGCGCGCTTCCTGCGCTGGCATCACACCAACGCCCGGCGGCTGCTGCGGACCGAGGCGCGCTTCTCCACCGTCGTCGACCTCCCCGACGGCGAGCAGGTGCTGCTCAACGGCTACGCCGACCGTCTCGAGCTCGACCACGACGGGCGCGTCGTCGTGGTCGACCTCAAGACCGGACGCACCGCCCCCTCGACCTCCTCGGTGCAGGAGCACGTGCAGCTCGCCCTTTACCAGTACGCCGTGGACAGCGGCGCCGTCGACGCGGTGCTGCCCGAGGACGGGCACGGCGTCGCCGGCGGTGCCGAGCTGGTGCAGCTGGGCGCCCTCGACGACACCGAGCACGCCGTCGTCCAGCCGCAGGACCCCCAGCCCGCCGGCAGCCGGGGGCGCGAGGCCCTGCGCGACAAGCTCGCCCACGGCGCGGTGATGCTGCGGCGCGAGTCCTTCCCCGCCGTGGTGGGGCAGCACTGCCGCGACTGCGACTTCGTCGCGATCTGTCCGATCAAGGGCGCCGGGGCGGTGACCGCCTCGTGAGCGCGATCCCCCCGATCCCCCCGATCCCCCCGACACCCGGCACGGGCAGTGCGCCGCTGCGCATCGACACCCCGGCCGACCTGCAGCGGGTGATGCAGACCGACTACGCGCCCAGCGACCAGCAGTGGGCCGCGATCTCGGCCCCGCTGGCCCCCGGCGTCGTCATCGCCGGCGCCGGGTCGGGCAAGACCACCCTGATGGCGGCGCGGGTGGTCTACCTCGTCGTCACCGGGCAGGTGCGCCCCGAGCAGGTGCTGGGCCTGACCTTCACCACCAAGGCGGCCAGCGAGCTGCGCCAGCGGATCCGGGCCGCGCTGCGCACCGCGGGCGTGCTCGACGAGCCGCTGCCGCGGGGCGGCGCGCGCGACGACGACGCCGTCGAGGAGGTCCTGGAGCCCAGCGTGCTCACCTACAACGCCTACGCCGCCAACCTGCTCACCGAGCACGGCCTGCGCATCGGCCACGAGCCCGACACCCGCGTGGTCACCGATGCCGCGCGCTACCAGCTCGGCGCCCGGGTCGTGGAGCGCTTCACCGGCGACATCCACCAGCTCACCGACCACCCGCCCACCGCGATCCAGAACCTCCTCGCCCTCGACAGCGCCATGAGCGAGCACCTCGTCGGCCCCGACGACGTCCGCCGGGTGGACGCCGAGGCCCGAGCCGGGTTCGCGGCCGCCCTCACCGCGGAGCGCGCCGGCAAGGACCGCACGACCTACCGCAAGCCCGTCGAGGCCGCGCTCTCGGCCATCGACCGTCGCGGCGAGCTGCTGGAGCTCGTGGCCGGCTACCGCCGGCTGAAGGCCGAGCTCGGCCTGATGGACTTCTCCGACCAGATCGAGCTGGGGGCGCGGCTGGCCAGCGAGCAGCCCGACGTGGGCCTCGCGCAGCGGGCGGCCTTCCGGGTCGTGCTACTCGACGAGTACCAGGACACCTCGGTCGCGCAGGCGACCATGCTCTCCCGGCTCTTCTCCGGGCCCGACGAGGCCCGCGGCCGAGGGCACGCCGTCACCGCGGTGGGCGACCCCAACCAGGCGATCTACGGCTGGCGCGGCGCGTCGGTCTCCAACATCCTCAACTTCGCCGACACCTTCCCCGCGGCACGCGGGGGCGCGGTGCCGGTGCTGCCGCTGACGGTCAACCGGCGCTCCGACGCGCGCATCCTCGAGGTCGCCAACGCGCTGGCGGCCCCCCTGTACGAGCGCTACGACCAGGTGGAGCCGCTCCAGGCCAAACCCGGCGCGGAGCCCGGCGTCGTGGGCGCCGAGGTGCTCGAGACCCACGCCGACGAGCTGGCCCGCCTCGTGGAGGACGTGCAGGCGGTCCACGGCGGCGAGCGCGGCACCACCTGGAGCGACATCGGCGTGCTCACCCGCGACAACGCCCACGCCGCCGAGGTCTTCGACGCCCTGTCGGGGGCCGGGGTGCCCGTCGAGATCGTCGGTCTCTCCGGCCTGCTGCGGCTGCCCGAGGTGGCCGAGGTGGTCGCGGTGCTGCACCTGCTCCACGACGTGACCGCCAACGCCGCGCTGCTCACGCTGCTCACCGGGCCGCGGTGGGCGATCGGGGCGCGCGACCTGCGCCTGCTGGGCCAGCGCGCCGACGAGATCGCCGGCCGGGGCGGGCGGGGGGCCGAGGCCGGCTCGGTGACCGACCACCTGCTCGACATCGCCGACGGCATCGACCCCGCCGAGGTGGCCTGCCTCGACGACGCCCTGGCCGACCCCGGCGACCTGCCGTTCTCCGCGGAGGCCCGCGAGCGCTTCGCGCTGCTCGGCGCGGAGCTGCGCCTGCTGCGCTCGCACGTCGGCGAGCCCCTGCTCGACGTCGTGCGCCGCATCGTCGACCTCACGGGCGTCGACGTGGAGCTCGCCTCCGCCGTCGACCCGGCCGCCCTCTCACGGCGCGACAACCTCGACCTCTTCGTGCGCGCCGTGGCCGACTTCCAGGCCGTCGACGGCGACGTGGGCCTCCCGGCGCTGCTGGCCTACCTCACCGCCGAGGACGACCAGGGCAACGGCCTCGACGTCGCCACGCCGACCCTGGCCGACTCGGTCAAGCTGCTCACGGTGCACCGCTCCAAGGGTCTGGAGTGGCACGCGGTCTTCCTCGTCGGGGTCTGCGAGACCCGCTTCCCCTCCAACCGCTCACGCACCCTGTGGACCTCCTCGCCCAGCGTGCTGCCCGCCCCGCTGCGCGGCGACGCTCCCGACCTGCCGCAGCTCGCCGGCCACGACAAGGCGGCCCTCGACGCCTACCGCGCCGCCACACGCGCCCACGACGCCGAGGAGGAGCTGCGCCTGGGCTACGTCGCCTTCACCCGCGCCGCGCACGTGCTGTCGGTCACCAGCTACTGCTGGACCTCCCGCACGACCCCCTTCGGACCGTCGGCCTACCAGCGGGTGGTCGCCGAGAGGGTCGAGGCCTGGGGCGAGCCGCCGCGGCCGTGGCGGGAGAAGCCCGCGAAGGGCGACCCCAACCCCTACGACGCGGTCGACCCGTCGCGCCCGTGGCCGAGCACCGCCGTGGGCCGCGAGGCAGCCCTGCGCCGGGAGGCGGCCGAGCGGGTGCGCACGGCCGTGGTGGGCGCGCCCGACCTCGGCCTCGACATGATCGAGGCGGCCCGGGTCGCGGAGTGGGACGCCGAGCTCGACCGGCTGCTCGCCGAGGCCCGGCGCGACCGCTCCGAGCACGTCGCGGTCCCGCTGCCCTCGAGCCTGTCGGCCACGGCGGTCTCCCGGCTGCGCGAGGACCCCGAGGCCTTCGCGCGAGACCTGGCCCGTCCGATGCCGCGCCCGCCCTCGGCCGCGGCCCGCTTCGGCACCCGCTTCCACGCCTGGGTCGAGGCGCGCTTCGGCCAGCAGGACCTCTTCGACTACGGCGACCTCCCCGGGCGCGCCGACGCCGGCATCGACGACGACGCCGACCTCGAGGCGCTGGTCGCGACCTTCGAGTCCGGTCCCTTCGCCACCCGGGTGCCCCACCAGGTGGAGGCCCCCTTCGCCCTGGTCCTGGCCGGTCAGGTCGTGCGCGGGCGCATCGACGCCGTCTACGCCGAGCCCGACGGGGGCTGGCTGCTGGTCGACTGGAAGACCGGTCGCGCCGAGGCCACCGACCCGCTGCAGCTGGCGCTCTACCGCCTGGCCTGGGCCGAGCTCCACGGCGTGGCGCCCGAGCAGGTGCGCGCCGCGTTCTACCTCGTGCGCACCGGCAGCGTGGTCGAGCCCGTCGACCTGCCCGGCCGCGAGGAGCTGGAGGCGCTGCTCAGCCCGTCGCGGTGAGCGCGGCCCCGGCCTCCCGGCCCCGCAGCAGACGCAGCACGGCGAGCGCGGCGGCCCGCCCGGCACGGTTGGCGCCGATGGTGCTGGCCGAGGGCCCGTAGCCGACCAGCTGCACCCGCGGATCGGTCACGACGGTGGTGCCGTCGACGGCGATGCCGCCGCCGGCGCCGCGCAGACCCAGGGGCGTGAGGTGGGACAGCTCGGCGCGGAAGCCGGTGGCCCACAGGAGGGCCTGGGCCGGCTCGAAGGACCCGTCGGCCCAGCGGAGCCCGTCGGGCTCGATGCTGCGGAACACCGGCCGTCGCTCGTAGGCGCCGAGCGCGGCCGCTGCCCGCTCCTGGGGCCGCAGGGCCAGCCCGGTCACGCTCACCACGCTGGCGGGGGGCAGCCCGCGGCGTACGCGCTCCTCGACCAGGGCGACCGCGGCGCGGCCGGCCTCCGGGGTGAGGTCGTCGGTGCGCCAGACCGGGGGGCGGCGGGTGACCCACAGGGTGTCGGTGACCGGGGCGAGCTCGCCGAGCAGCTGCACCGCGGAGGCCCCGCCGCCGACGACGACGGTGCGCCTCCCGCGCAGCGCCTCGGGCCCGCGGTAGTCGTGGGTGTGCAGCTGCAGCCCGCGGAAGGTCCGCGCGCCGGGGTAGGCGGGCAAGAACGGTCGGCTCCACGTGCCGGTCGCGTTGACCAGGGTGCGGGTGGTCCAGGTGCGGTCGCCGGCCACGACCCGCAGCGGGCCGCCGGGGTCGTCGGGGTCGGCCGGCTCGACGCGCTCGACACGCACCGGCCGCACCACGGGCAGGGCCTGCTCACGCTCGTAGGCGGCGAACCACGCGGGCACGACCACGTTGGCGCGCTCCTCGCCGGGCCGCGGCGCGGGGGAGTCGGGCAGGTCGGCCACGCCGTGCACGTCGCGCATGGTCAGGGTGTCCCAACGGTGCTGCCAGGCACCGCCGGGCGCGGTCTCGGCGTCGAGGACGACGTGGCGCAGACCGAGCCGGCGCAGGTGGTGGGAGGCCGACAGGCCGGCCTGGCCGGCGCCCACGACCACCGCGTCGAGGAGGGTCCCGGGCGCTGCCATGTCGGGAGAACGCCGCGACGGGCCCGACGCTTCCCGGGTTGTCCGGGCGGCCTAGGGTCGCTGCGTGACCGCTCCCCACACGCTGCTGACCGTCGACGCGCACGACCGGGCGTCGGTGCGCAGACGTGACGAGGCCTGGCTCGAGCAGCAGTGGGCCGACCCGGCGACCCGGGTGCTGGTGGTGGCGGGCGCGCAGGTGCGCCCGCGGGGCGGCCGGATCGACTGGGTGCGGCCCGACGAGACGCCCGACGGGCTGCGGGTGCTGCTGGGCGAGCGCGACGACCGGGCGTGGTTCGCCCTGGTCACCGACCGTCCCGACCCCGACGAGCCGGGGTGGGCCGGGCTGCGCGACCTGCTCCCGCTGCTGGCCGGCGACGCCCCGGAGTCGCGCGCCGACGCCCCGCTGCTCTTCCACGCCCTCGGCATCGCCGAGTGGTTGGCCGTGACCCGCTTCTGCCCCCGCGACGGCACCCCGCTGGAGCCTCGCGCCGCCGGGCACGAGCTCACCTGCCCTCGCTGCGGGCGCACCCAGTTCCCCCGCACCGACGCCGCGGTGATCATGCTGGTCACCCACGGCGAGCCCGGTGCCGACGACGAGCTGTGCCTCCTGGGGCGCCAGCGGGTCTGGCCACGCGGACGCTTCTCGACCCTGGCGGGCTTCTACGAGCCCGGGGAGAGCCTCGAGGACGCCGTCCGCCGCGAGGTGGCCGAGGAGACCGGGGTCGAGGTGGGCGAGGTGTCCTACTTCGGCAACCAGCCCTGGCCGATGCCCGCGAGCCTCATGGTGGGCTTCGTGGGTCGGGCCACGAGCACGCGGATCGAGGTCGACGAGGTCGAGATCGAGGAGGCGCGCTGGTTCACCCGCGCCCAGATGCTCGAGGAGACCCGCGCCGGCACACTCGTGCTGCCCGGCGGGGTCTCCATCAGCCGCTCCCTCGTGGAGCACTGGTACGGCGGGCCGCTGCCCGGCCAGTGGTGAGCCGGCCGGGCGGGTGGTCCGCCGTCGCGCTCAGGCCAGCGCGGCCAGCTTCTCCTTGACCTGCGCCAGCGAGGGGTTGGTCTGGGACGTGCCGTCGCTGAACACCAGCGTGGGCACGGTCTGGTTGCCGTTGTTGGCCTGCTCCACGATCAGCGCCGCGTCGGGCTGCTGCTCGATGTCGACGACGTCGTAGGAGATGCCCTCACGGTCCAGCTGGCTCTTGAGGCGGTGGCAGTAGCCGCACCAGGGGGTGGAGTACATCGTGAACGAGCTCATCTGGGACTGTCGCCTCCGACATCTAGGGTGGTCACGACGCCCGAGGCGGGCGTCGTCGTACCTGTCGTCAACCAGCCTGCCCCAGGAGTTGTTCCCCTCGTGACCCGCCCCGCCGACCTCCTCGACGCCCTCGATCCCGAGCAGCGCCAGGTCGCCGAGACGCTGCGCGGACCGGTGCGCGTCCTCGCCGGCGCGGGCACCGGCAAGACCCGGGCCATCACCCACCGCATCGCCCACGGCGTGGCCTCGGGGGTCTACGTGCCCACCGAGGTCCTGGCGGTCACCTTCACCACCCGCGCGGCGGGGGAGATGCGCCAGCGGCTGCGGGTGCTGGGCGCCGGGGGAGTCCAGGCGCGCACCTTCCACGCCGCCGCGCTGCGCCAGCTCCGCTACTTCTGGCCCCAGGTCCAGGGCACCGAGCTCCCTGCGCTCACGGAGTCGAAGATCCCCCTGCTCGCGGGCGCCGCGCGACGCCACCGCATCAACGCCGACCAGGCGCTGCTGCGCGACCTGGCCTCGGAGGTGGAGTGGGCCAAGGTGAGCAACGTCCACCCCGACGACTACGCCCGGGTCGCCACCCAGCGCGGCCGCACGGTGACCGGCCACGACGCCGAGACCGTGGGACGGATCTTCTCCAGCTACGAGGAGGTCAAGCGCGGGCAGGGCCGCATGGACATGGAGGACATCCTGCTGCTCACGGCCGGGCTGCTCGCCGAGGACGAGCGGGTCGCGGCCCAGGTGCGCCGGCAGTACAAGTGGTTCGTCGTCGACGAGTTCCAGGACGTCTCGCCGCTGCAGTCGGCCCTGCTCGACCTGTGGCTCGGCGGTCGTGACGAGCTGTGCGTGGTCGGCGACCCCGCCCAGACCATCTACTCCTTCGCCGGCGCCGACGCGCGCTACCTGCGCGAGTTCCCCCAGCGCCACCCCGGCACGACGTCGGTGGAGCTGGTGCGCAACTACCGCTCCACGCCGCAGGTCGTGGGCGCGGCCAACACGCTGCTGGCCGGGTCGGGCAGCGAGGGCGTCTCGCTGCAGGCCCAGCGCCCGGGCGGCGCCGCCGTGCGCTACGCCCCCCACCCCGACGAGGTCGCCGAGGCCGAGGCCACCGCCGCCCGCATCCTCGCGCTGCGCGAGAGCGGCCACCCGATGTCGGAGGTCGCGGTGCTCTTCCGCATCAACGCGCAGTCCGAGGCCTACGAGGAGGCGCTCTCGGCGCGCTCCATCCCCTACGTCGTGCGCGGCGCGGCACGGTTCTTCGACCGCCCCGAGGTGCGCGAGGCCGTCACCCGGCTGCGCGGCACCGCCCGCTCCAGCGCCGAGGTCACCGACCCCGACGAGATCGTCGAGGTCGTGCGGGCCACGCTGGCCGCGATGGGCTGGACCGACCAGCCGCCCACCGCCCGCGGGCAGACCCGCGACCGGTGGGAGTCGTGGCAGGCCCTCGTCGACCAGGCCGCCGAGCACGCCGGCCAGCCCGGCGCCTCCCTCGGGGCCTTCGTCGACGACCTCGACCGCCGTGCGGCCGAGCAGCACGCGCCGGTGGCCGACGGGGTCACGCTGGCCACCTTCCACGCCGCCAAGGGCCTGGAGTGGGACGCCGTCTTCCTGTGCGGCCTGCAGGACGGCACGATGCCGATCACCTACGCCGAGACCCCTGAGGCGGTCGAAGAGGAGCGCCGCCTGCTCTACGTCGGCATGACGCGCGCCCGCGCGGAGCTGAGCCTGTCGTGGTCGCTGGCCCGCAACCCCGGCGGCCGGCCCTCGCGCAAGCCCTCGCGCTTCCTCGACCCGCTCCTGCCCGACCAGTCGCGCCCGACCGGCGGGCCCGGCCGCGCCCGCAAGGCGATGACGTGCCGTGAGTGCGGACAGCCGCTGTCGACCGCGGCGGAGAAGAAGACCGGTCGCTGCGTCGACTGCCCCGCCTCCTACGACGAGGCGCTCTACGAGCGGCTGCGCGACTGGCGTCGTGAGCGGGCGGGGGAGGAGAGCGTGCCGGCCTTCGTGGTCTTCAGCGACGCCACCCTGCAGCTGGTCGCCGAGCTGCGCCCGAGCACCCCTGAGGCGCTGCTGCGCATCAGCGGGATCGGCCGGTCCAAGGTGGAGAAGTACGGCGAGGACGTGCTCGCCCTGCTCTCCTGACCCGCCCCGCGCGGCCCCTCGGCAGCCCCCTCGTGGGCGCCCCCGCAGCCCTGATCAGCGGGCCGCGGAAGAAAACCGGGAAATAGTCATAAAATGGTTTGCTCCTTACAGGAGCAGCCCGGTAGTTTCCTCACCACACGACCAGCAGCGCACCACGGCCCTGACGAAGCCGGCGCACGACGCACCGAAGGAGGTGGCCCCGATGGCCAGCACCAAGCTCTGGATGACGGCTCAGACCCCGTCCCGCTCCGCCCTGCCCGTCTGCGGCCGCACGATCGCCTTCACCGCGTCGACCCAGGGGACCACTGTGTCCTCCGCCGCCGTGTCCACCGCCGTCGTGTCCGTCGCCGCCGAGCGCCAGGGCGTCGTCGCGGGCGATCTGGCCTTCGGCCACGCCTTCATCCCGGGTGTCCTCGCCTGGAGTCCACCGACCTGTTGATCCTCGACAGCTCGGCAGCCTCCAGGCCGCGGAACCCGTAACCCGGGATCCGCGGCCTTTTGCATTCCCCCAGGACCCCGGAAACCCCGGGCCCCACGAACCCCTGCACCACCCAGCGACCGGTCAAGGACAAGGAGGTGACACACATGACCATCAGCGACCTCCACCGCCACGAGACGGTCGAGCCCACCCTCGGTCTGCTGCACGACCGCGCCGTCGACGTCGACGACGCACTCATGCCGTGCCGCACGAACAACCCCGAGCTCTGGTTCGCCGAGACCCCCCAGGACGTCGAGCACGCCAAGGCCCTCTGCGGCAGCTGCCCCGTCAGGCACCTCTGCCTCGACGGTGCGCTGCAGCGGCGCGAGCCCTGGGGCGTCTGGGGCGGCGAGCTCTTCCTCCAGGGCGTCGTCATCCCCCGCAAGCGGCCCCGCGGCCGTCCTCGCAAGAGCGAGGTGGCGGCCTGACCGCCGCCGGCACCGTCCTGCTCCACCCCGTCCGCACGACCCGGCACCACCCGAGACCCGAAGGATCCCGTGATGTACCCGCTCAACGACCACCTGGCCCGAGCCCAGGTCACCTCCCGCCTCGACGAGGCGCAGCGTCAGCGCCGCGGCCACGAGCTGGCCAGGGTGCACCGTCGCAGCCGGCGAGCCGAGCGCGCCGTCCAGCAGGCCCGCACCGCCCTCGCCCGCGCGCTCTGAGCGCACCGACCCGACCAGGAGGCACCACGACCATGACCACCCCGACCACGACCCGGCTCGACGCCGCGATCCGCGCAGGCAGCCACGCCGACCCCCGCACCGACACCCACAGCGACCCGAACCGGAGCACCACGATGAATCTCATGCACGAAGAACTGGCACGCATACAAATGTCCGAGCGCCTGGGAGAGGCGCACACCCGCCGCGACCAGCGCCTGGCCAAGGCCAAGCGGCTGGCCCGCCGCTCCGAGGCGGCCGCCCAGCAGGCGCGCCTCGCCCTCGCCCGCGCGCTCTGAGCGCACGCGGCACACCGACCCGAGCCGGGCACGACCTCGTCGTGCCCGGCTCGGGCGCGTGCGACAGGTCTAGGGTCGGGGGATGAGCACCACCTGCGACCTGTGCGGCACCGTCGAGGACGACCCGCAGCGGCTGCTGGCCTGGACGGTGTCGTTCGAGCGCGGACGCCGCCAAGACCTCTGCGTGACCTGCGCGCGTCGCCACCTGCGCGCCCTGGAGGGCAAGCTCGACTCCGAGCACTGGTAGACGCCCCGGCCGGGCGCGGGCCCGGACGGTCCTCGGGATCGTCACGTCGTGCCCCGTCGGTGCTCGAGTGGTCGGTGGAGGTCTCGGGCACCCCGCCTCGGACGGTCGGTCCCCGCGAGCGCCGCCAGCACCGGTCGGCCCCACGCGGGGCTGCGTCACGTCGCCGGTCGGCCCGTCCGAGAAGTGGCGGCGAACGACCGGTCGAGGGCCGCCGCAGGTGTCGTCTCCCGCCACTACGCACAGTCGGTCACCGCGAGCGCCGCCGCCGCCGGCCCCCGCCAGGCGGGGCTGTGTCCCGTCGCCGGCCGGCCCGAGAAGTGGCGGGAAACGACCGGTCGAGGGCGCCTGGAGGTGTCGTCTCCCGCCACTTCGCGCACGTTTGCTCACCGTGAGCGCCGGCCCCGCCGCGCGGAGCTGTGTCTCGCCGGCCGGCCGGCCTGAGAAGTGGCGGGAAACGACCGGTCGAGGGCCGCCGGGAGTGTCGTCTCCCGCCACTTCGCGCACGTTCGGTCACCGCGAGCGCCGCCAGCGCCGGATCCCGCCGGGCGGGGCTGTGTGCCGTCGCCGGCCGGCTGACCCGGGAAGTGGCGGGATACGACGGGTCGAGGGCGCCTGGAGGTGTCGTCTTCCGCCACTTGCCGCACGTTCGGTCACTGCGGGCGCCGCCAGCGCCGGATCCCGCCGGGCGGGGCTGTGTGCCGTCGCCGGCCGGCTGGCCCGGGAAGTGGCGGGACCCGACGGGTCGAGGGCCGCCGACGGTGCCGTCCCCCGCCACTCACCGACGACGTCCCGCTCAGCCCACCTGCGCGCCGTCCCAGGAGCAGCCGCACCGCGGGTGCCGCAGCCAGCGACGGCTCCGGCAGGAGAGCAGCTCGTCGACCTCGACCGTCGTCGACCACGTCGACGGCGTGCCGCCGTCGAGGTAGGTGACGACGTCGCGCACGGCCCACGACACCGCGAGGTGCAGCAGGGCCGGGTCGAGCGGGGCGACCGGTGCCGGCGCGGCGGCGACCTGCTCGAGCACGAGCCCGCGCCGGGGGTCGTGCTCGGCCCGGGCGGCGTCGACGCACCGCAGGCAGGCGGTGACCCCCGGCTCCACGAAGGGGCCGACGACGACGCCGTCGGGGCCACCGACGACGAGCAGGTGCGGCTGCGCCTCCTGCAGGAGGGGGTCGAGACCGGCCCGGGCCGGGGGGCCCGCGCTGAGGCGGAGCACGACGTCGGGGCTGGTCGCCGGGGCTCGTGCGGCGTCCGCCCGTCGGGCCCGGCCCCCGCCGGCTCCCCGGGCCTCACCGGGGCCGGCGACCCCCGCCCCCGCCTCGCGCAGCAGTCGCACGGCGAGGTCGGTGGCCGCCACCGGCACGGTGTCACCGCCCTCGACCGCCACCACGGCCTCCGAGCGGCTGCCCGGTCAGCCACGTGGCCCACGAGTTCCCCCAGCTGTGCGAGGCGGAGACCGCGGCCATCGGTCGCGTGCTCG
>NZ_CAKASO010000038.1:0-41827 GCF_916862475.1 Nocardioides sp. Leaf374 | reverse complement strand
GCTGGCACGCGGCTTCGTCGTCGACGGCGTGCTCGACCCGGGTGCCGTGCTCGAGGTGCTGGGCCGCGAGCGGGGGCCAGGGTGGCGTCGAGGGTCAGCGACCACTGGTCGAGGATGCGGGCGCGGCGGCGGGTGTCGTCGGTGATGGTGTCGGCGAGGCCGAGCCCGCGCACGAGGTCGAGGGTGGCCTGCACGAGCTCGCGGGTGCCGGGCTGCTCCTCGTCGGCGTCGAGCAGCTCGACGGTGAGGCGGTGGGCGTCGCGGCCCACCCGCTGCTCCAGCGGTGCGACGGCGGCGAGGAGGGTGGCGTCGGTGCGGGCCGCCACCCACAGCTCGAGGGCCGCGGTGAAGACCGGCGAGGTGAAGTGGTCGCCGAGCATGGCCAGCACGGCGCGGGTGCGGCGGCGCCCCGTGGGCAGGGCGGCCGCGGCCGCCGCGAGCTCGGCGCCGCGCACCTCGGTGAGGTGCTCGACGGCGGCGACCACGAGCGCGTTCTTGGAGGGGAAGTGGTGCAGCTGGGCGCCTCGGCTGACCCCGGCCCGCTCGGAGACCAGCGTGGTCGTGGTGCCGGCGAAGCCGCGCTCGACGAGCAGCTCGACCGTGGCCTCGAGCAGCCGCGCCCGCATGGCGCGGGTGCGCTCCTCCTGCGGCACGCGCGTCGAGGTGGTCTGGGTCACGCCACCACCCTGCCTGCGGACCCAACAAACAGTCAAGCCTGACTTTTTCTGCGGTCCACCCGTCTTGCTGACCGTTGCGACCACTACCCGACAGTCAGGACGGTCGGGTGGTGGTCGCAACGGTCGGTAACACGAGGGCGTGCGGCCTCAGTCGAGCCGCGCCACCAGGGGCAGCCGCGAGCGGGCGGTGAGGCCGACCACCGCGGCGGTGAGCAGCGGCAGGCCGAGCACGACGCCGGTGACCAAGAGCCACGGCACGTCGAGGTAGGTCGCCGGACCGCCGGTGGTCCCGCTGCTCCCGGGCCCGGTGAGCGGGTAGGTGATGGCGACGCCGGGGATCGCCCCCACCAGCGCTCCCAGCACCGCGCCCACCAGCCCCACCACGAGGGCGTACGCCGCGGCGATCGCGCGGCGGGTGCGCGGGCTGGCCCCCACCGCCGACAGCGTGGCCAGGTCGGGCCGGGCGTCGGAGAGGGCCAGGAACGTCGCCGTCAGGGTGCCGCCGAGCATGAGCACCGCTCCCAGCGCGGCCAGGATGAGCTGCACGACCACCGTCTCCTCGTCGGCGACGTAGCCGCGCTCGACGTCGAGGGAGGCCTGTCCGGGCAGGGCGGTCAGCGCCTCGCCGACGCTGCGCTCGGCGGCCTCGGTGATCGGGGCGTCGACGACGAGGCCCGTGACCCGGGTGCGACCACCGAGGCGGTCGGCCACGGCGGGTGCGACGACCGCGTCGACCGGGGAGTAGTCGCCGTCGACCTGGACGTAGGTGCCGGCCACCTCGAGCCGCTGGCGGTCCACGACCCGCCCGCGTCCGGAGTACTCGGCGGTCCTGAGGACCACCCGGGCGCCGTCGACGGCCTCCGAGGCGAAGGCCACGACCCCGCCGGAGGCGAGCACCCGCGAGGCGCGGTCGGCCTCGGTGGCGTCGATGCCCGGGAGGCCGGGCGGGAGGCGGTCGGCGACCAGGGTGGCACTGGCGAAGGGGCCGCCGACCGACACGAGGAGCGGGTCGCTGTCACCCGGCTGCGCGACCTCGAGCTGGCGGAAGCCGCGCCCCTCCACCGGCAGGACCAGCGCCTGCACCGTCGAGACGTCGTCCTCCGGGACGGTCCGGGCGACCGCGTCGCGGTAGGCCGGCCAGTCGACGCCGCCCCCGTAGGCGGTGACGAGCCCGTAGCCGTCGGCGAGGCTCGGCTGGTAGGTCTCCTGGTTCTGGTGCTCGTCGCTGCTCACCGCGATCCCGAGCGCGACCACCCCCGCGACGGTCGCGGCCACGGCCGCGACGGCCGGCACCGTGCGGGTGCGGTGGCGTGCGGCGTCGCGCGCCGCGAAGCGCAGCGGCAGGGGCAGCCGGCCCGCCAGGCGCGACACGGCGAGCACGACCACCGGCACGAGCAGGATCATGGCCAGCACCGAGACGATCGCCGAGGCGGCGATGGCGATCTCGCCGCCCCCGGAGGCGCCGTACGCCGCTCCCGCGACGCCGACCCCGAGCAGCACCAGGCCCAGCAGCGGGGAGCGCCGCGAGGCGCGGGTGTCGCCGCGACGCCCGGCCAGCACGGCCACGACGTCCTGGCGCGAGGCGATCCAGGCCGGCACCGCGGCGGCGAGCAGTGCGCTGAGGGTGCCGAAGGCCGCGATGCCCGCCAGGTGCAGCCAGGTGACGTCGAAGGGGCCGAAGCGGGTGGTGGAGAAGCCCTGGAGGACCGGGGTGAGCGCCACCGCCGCCAGCAGGCCGAGGCCGAGGCCGAGCACCGCGCCCAGGGATCCGAGCACCACGCCGGTGGCCAGCACGACCCGGCGCGCCTGCCCGGGCACGCCGCCGGCGGCGGCGATGAGGGCGAGGGTGCGCGACTGCCGGCGGGCGCCGACGGCGAAGGCCGGTCCGGCGAGCAGCACCACCTCGATGAGCACCATCACCACGACGAGCGCGAGCACGGTGACGGTGGCCTCGTCGATGCCCTCGTCGAAGCCCCGGATCTCGGGGGGCAGGGCCGACTCCGGCGGAGGGTCGGTGACGACGGCGCGCGACAGGACGGTGGCGCCAAGGGCGTTGAGGGCGCGCACCTGCTCCCAGGTGACCGCGGCTCCGCCGATGAGCAGCGTGCTGCCGGCGCCCTGCCCCTCGACGGCGGCCGGTCGCGCCCACGCCATGGGGAAGCCTCGGCCCTGGGCCGACTCCACGACCCCCACGACCTGGAGGCGGGTGCCGCCGGCGAGCTCGAGCTCCTCGCCCACGCCGGGGCCGCGCTCGGCGAGGTCGGCGTTGACGACGACCTCGCCGTCGGTGCGGGGCAGCCGGCCCGAGACGGGCTCCACCAGCCCGCGGGTGAGCGGGTCGAGCAGGTCGGTGCCGGTGAGCTCGACGTAGGTCTGCCCGTCGTCGGTCGCGGCCCGCGTGGACTCCGTCTCCAGCTCCACCGCCGGCAGGTCGCTCTCGCCGAGCACCCGCTCGACGTCGGCGAGCGTCGCCAGGCCGGGCTCGCGCCTCGGCCCCACGGCGCTCACGCCGGTGTCGGGGTCGGCGTCCTGCACCGCCTCGCGGGACCCCGGCGCCAGCGAGACCCGCGCCTCGGCGGTGCCGAGGCGCCGCTCGAGGCCCTCGACCCCGGAGACGCTCTGGGTGGAGTAGAGCGTGTCGGCCGCGGCCACCCCCATCACGGGCAGCGCGATCATGACGAGCACGAGCAGGCTGCGCCCCTTGGCCCGCCGGGCGTCGCGCCAGGCCAGGCGCAGCGGCAGCCGCCAGCCCGCGAGGGGCCCCCTCACCGGTGCGCGCCCTGGTCGAGCAGGGCGTCGACGGGCGTGGCGCCGGAGTCGTCGACGACGACGCCGTCGCGCAGGAAGACCACCCGGTCGGCCCAGGCGGCGTGGCGGGCCTCGTGGGTGACCATGACGCCGGCGGCGCCGGCGTCGCAGCGGGCGCGCAGCAGGCGCAGCACGTCCTCGCCCGACTCGGTGTCGAGGGCGCCGGTCGGCTCGTCGGCCAGGATCAGCCGCCGCTCGCCGACCACGGCGCGCGCGATGGCCACGCGCTGCTGCTGGCCTCCCGACATCAGGTCGGGGAAGCGGTCGGCGAGCTCGCCGATGCCGACCTCCTCCAGCGCGGTGCGCGCGGCCGCGCGGGCGGCGCGGGTGCGCACGCCGTCGAGCTCGAGCGGCAGGGCGACGTTCTCCACGGCGGTCAGGGCAGGGACGAGGTTGAAGTCCTGGAAGACGTAGCCGATCGAGGTGCGGCGCATGCGGGCGCGCGCCTTGGCCCCCATCGCCCCGAGGTCGGAGCCCTCGACGCGCACGGCGCCGTCGGTGGGGGTGTCGAGACCGCCGGAGAGGGTCAGCAGGGTCGACTTGCCGGAGCCCGAGGGCCCCATCACCGCGACCAGCTCACCGGCGTGGGCGGCGAAGGAGACCGCGCGCAGCGCGTGGACCTGCAGGTCGCCCTCGCCGTGCACGCGCGAGACGCGGTCGAGCTCGAGCACCGCGCTCATCGCACGGCCACCCGTCCACGGGCTCCGCGCGTGGCGCGTGGGCAGGCCGCCAGCCGGCGGGCGCTCTGCGCCAGCCACCGGTCCTCGGCACGGCGCAGCACCACGGCCTGCTCGGCCAGGAGCACGCCGGGCCGGGGCGCCGCGGGCGCGGCGGCGGTGGGGGCACCCGGTCGGGTCGACCGCGACGACGCGGCGCTCATCGCAGGGCCTCGCCCTCGACGCGGGCGTCGGCCGACCGGTCGGCGGCCGACGGCTCGGGGCGCTCGAGCGCGGCGCGGCGCAGCCGGGCCTCGCAGTGGTCGAGCCAGCGGATCTCGGCCTCGGAGGCGAAGACCAGGGAGTCGAGCACGAGGCTCCAGGCGAGGTCGACGCGCGGCGCCTCGCCCTGACGACCACCGGGGCCGGCCTGACCGGCCTGGCGCTTGAGGCGGGTGTAGTCCTGCAGCGCGCGCATCGTGGCGCTGCGCTGCTGCTGGATCACCGCGCCGACGTCGACGCCTGGCACGGTGACCGCGAGGGCGAGCTTGATGGCCAGCTCGTCGCGCGGGGGCTGGGTGCGCGCCACGGGGGTGGTGAACCACGCCGCCACCTCCTCGCGCCCCGCCGGGGTCAGGCGCCACCGCTCGTGGCCCTCCGCGTCGGCGCCGGCGGCCTCGACCAGTCCGTCGCGCTCCAGGCGCGTCAGCGTGGTGTAGACCTGCCCGACGTTGAGCGGCCAGGTCGACCCGGTGCGCTGCTCGAACTCCGTGCGGAGCTGGTTGCCGTACATCGGCTCCTGCTCCAGCAGCGCCAGCAGCGCCTGCTTGACCGACATGGGGACCTCCTCGTGGTGGGCGCACCCCGCGCCCTACTCGGTATGTATACCACGTATGCATACCGGGTATCCAGCACGCGGCGCACGCCCGGAAACACCCGACGGCCGCCCCGCAGGTGCGGGACGGCCGTCGGGTGGTGCTGGGTGCTGCTCAGCGGTGCGGGTGGATCACGGCGTGGCCGTGGTGACCTCCAGCAGCGTGGTGATGCCGGTGTCGCCGTAGAGCACGCGACCGAGGTAGCGGGCGTCGGCGTCCAGACCGGTCCAGGCCAGGGAGTACGTCGACTCCTCGCCCGCGGTGACCTCGAGCGGGTCCGGGGTCGCGGTGAGCGAGCCCTGGGCCGCGGTGCCGAGGTCGTAGACGTCCATCCGGAAGTCCATCGGCGAGCCCTGCGGGCCGGAGGCGAAGCCGTCCACGAAGACCGCGACGGCCGGGGAGTCCGGAGCCTCGATGGTCACCGACTCGTCGGCCGAGCCGGTCGCCGAGACGACCTGCGCGCCGACGGCGGCCGAGCACTCGGCGTTGGTCGGGATGACGGTCAGGTCGAGGTCGGCGAGGTCGTCGGCGGCGTCGACGTCGATGCGCAGCAGGGGGCTGCCCTCGGTGACGGGCACGCAGTAGGCCGCCGAGTCGTTGACGGCCACGGAGTCCTCGACCGAGTCGGCCTGGGCCAGACCCTGGGTGGTGAGGTCGATCGTGCCCGTCGTGCCGCTGGTCACGGTGACGTCGACGTCGCTGTCGGCGCCCTCGCCGGTGACGACGGCCGGGGCGTCGAGCGCGACCGGCTTGAGAGCGACCGGCATGCGGGCCGAGGTGGTGCCGGTGAGCTTGACGAAGCCCTTGGCCCAGCGGTTGAGCTCCACGCCGTCCTTGGCGGTGAAGGTGATCACGAGCTTGCGCTTGACGCCGGCCTTGCCCGCGCTGAAGGACTTCTTGCTGACCTTCGTGGTGAAGCCCGGCACGCTGGCCGAGACCTTCCAGGTGCCCTTGCCCTGCGTGGTGACGGTGCGGGTGAAGGTCGTGCTCTGGACCACCGCGTGGTCGGCCATCGAGGGGATGTTGACGGCCTTGGCCTCGACCGGCTTCACGCCGGTGTCGAAGCCCTGGTCGGCGATGAGGCCGTACCACTGCCGCGAGGTCGAGGTGACGAAGAGACCCGGGCGGAACATCGAGGCCGGGGTGACCTGGCCGGCGCCCTGGGCGAAGGCGTCGCGCGAGGCCTTGTCGCCCGCGGTGCGGGTGCTGGTGGCGGTGGTCATCATCGCCGACTGGACCATCTGGGGGGTCCAGGTCGGGTTCTCGGCCATCAGCAGCGCGCCGAGACCGGCGATGTGCGGCGCGGCCATCGACGTGCCGGAGTAGAGGTCGAAGTCGCGGTCGCTGTTCGACGGCGGGGCGACCGCGGCGAGCACGCTCTGGCCGGGGGCGGAGATGTCGGGCTTGAGGATGTCGCTCTCGTTGGCGTTGGCCGGGCCCCGCGAGGAGAAGCCGGAGACCTGGGGCAGCGCCGCCGAGGGCAGGTCGGTCTGGTTGCCGGGCAGCAGGGCCGCGGTCGGCGCGTCGGTGTCGAGGTAGGCCTCGATCGCCGGCAGGTCGGTGCTCTGCAGGTGCACGGTCGGCACGGGGTGCAGGTCGGCGTCGAGGCTGCTCTCGGCCGGGTTGACCAGGATCATGCCGACGCCGCCGGCGCGGGCGACCTCCGTCGACTTCTCGACGCGGCCGTAGGTGCCGCGCAGGCAGACCACGACGGCGCCGTCGACGGCGGCCTCGTCGAGGCTGTCGGGGGCGCACAGCCCGGCCTCGGCGGCGTCGCCGCCGGCGACTCCCGCCTCGGCCGCGTCGACCAGCGGGGTCTGCTCCGGGACGCCGGTGCCGTCGATCATGGCGCCGAGGTAGCGGGTGCCGTCACCGAGCTCGACGGTGCCGTCGAAGTTGCGGTACGTCGACGCCGCCACGGTGGTCAGCCAGGGGCTGTTGTGGGCGACGGTCGACTCGGTCGGGCCGCTGTTGCCGGCCGAGGCGGCGACGAAGACGCCCGCGTCGGCCGCACCGGCGAAGGCGATCTCGACCGGGTCGACGACGGTGTCGGTCGCGCCGGAGATCGAGAAGTTGATGACGTCGACGCCGTCGCGCACGGCGTCGTCGATCGCGGAGAGGATCGCGTCGGTGTAGCAGCCGCCGGTGTCGGGGTCGGTGTCCTCCCAGCAGACCTTGTAGGAGGCGATCGAGGCGCCGGGCACCATGCCGGTGACCTCGCCGAACTCGATGCCGTCGACGCTCACGTCGTCGACGACGTTGCCGGCCGCGGTGCTCGCGGTGTGGCTGCCGTGGCCGCCGCCGTCGCGCGGGGAGATGAACTCGCCCTCGGCGACCTCCTCGGGGGGCACGGTGTCGACGAAGGTGTCGGGGTAGTAGCGCGCGCCGATGATCTTGGTCGAGCAGTCGCTGAGGTCCCAGTCGTCGCCGGTGCCGGTCTCGCAGGCGCCGCGGAAGGTGCCGCCGTCGGCCTTCTTCATCGTGGTGTTGCCCAGCGGGTCCATCCGCGCGGCCCACGGGCCGGTCGGGGCGCCGCTGAGCTCCTCGCCGGAGAAGGAGGGGTTCTCGGGCCAGATGCCGGTGTCGAGGTCGCCGACGACGATGCCGGAGCCGGCGTTCGCCTGGGTGCCGTGCTTGGCCCAGACGCCGCTCTTGCCGTACATGCCGAGGGTCTGCGCGGTGTTCTGCGGGACCGCGTCGGGGGTGCGGGCCTCGACCGGCACCAGGGCGTAGACGTCCTTGGCCGCGGCCAGCGCGGTGGCCTGCTCGCCGGTGAGCTGGGCGGCGAAGCCGTTGGTGGCGGTGGTGTAGCTGCGCGTCACGGTGGCGTCGACCGCGGCCGCGACATGGCGCTGCTGCTTCTCCAGGAACGTGCGGTAGGCCGTCGCCGCGCCGGAGCGCGGGTCGAAGCTGCGGCCGGCGGCCGGCTTCGTGGGCGCGAGGCCCTGGATGCCGCCGGTGTAGGCCGCGGCGCTGGGCTGCTGCATGAGCACGATGTAGCGACCGGCCTCGTAGGCGTCCACGGCGGCCCGGTCGAGCTTCTTGATGCCGCCGGCGCTGTCGGCGGCCTGGGCGGGTGCGACGGTCGAGACCGTCGCCACCAGCCCTACCGCGATCGCGCTCGCGGACACGACGCCCAGTGCGCGCTGGCGCGCACTGCGACGGGCGTGAAGATTCGTCACGAAAACTCCCTCACTCCGAGACGACCACGTGCCGACACCCGATGTTCCGGCAAATGACGCGGCCAGAAGACACCTGAATCCATCCGACCGGGTGATGTCAACGGCCCCGGCACCATGGGTTCGAACCGTGTCTCATCCGAGACCTTGCGTGGCCCGGGTCACTCCGACGGCTCCGCGGGGCTGGTGGGGCGGTGCCGCGGGCCGCGGGTTTCGCCAGCCGGCCGGTGAAACCCGCACCTGTCGGCCCACGCGTCGGCCGACAGGTGCGGGTCCGGGCCGACAGGTGGGGCTGCCGTGGCTGGTGGGGACGCACGCTCGAGCCCAGCCCCGCGCGACGGCATGGCTGCCCGGCCCGGGCCGACGGGTTCCGGGGCGTCCGCGGGTTTCGCCAGCCGGCTGGCGAAACCCGCACCTGTCGGCCCACGCCTCGGCCGACAGGTGCGGGTCCGGGCCGACAGGTGGGGCGGAGGTGGCGAGTGGGGCTGCGGGTACGCCGGAGCCGGTGGCGGTCGGTGGGGGGTGCTGCGCCAGACTCGGGGCCATGCCGACCACCCTGATCACCGGCGCCTCCTCCGGGCTCGGCGCGGAGATGGCCCGCCAGCTCGCCGCCCGCGGGCACGACCTCGCCCTGTGCGCCCGGCGCACCGACCGCCTCGAGCAGCTGCGCGAGGAGGTGCTGGCCGCCCACCCCGGGCGGCGTGTCGAGCTGCGCACCCTCGACGTCACCGACCACGACGCCGTGCCGGCCGTGGTGGAGGACTTCCGCGCCACCTTCGGCCACCTCGACCGGGTGGTGGTCAACGCGGGGCTCGGCAAGGGCGCCGCGCTCGGCACCGGTCGCGCCGACGTCAACCGCGAGACCGCGATGACCAACTTCGTCGGCGCGCTGAGCCAGGTGGAGGCGGCCATGGCCGTCTTCCGCGCCCAGGAGGCCGGCCACCTGGTCGTGGTCTCCTCGATGTCGGCCATGCGGGCGCTGCCGAGGTCGATGACGACCTACGCCGCCACCAAGGTCGGCGCGGCGTACCTCGCCGAGGGAGTGCGCCACGAGCTGCACGGCACGCCGCTGGCCCGCACGGTCAAGGTCACCGTGCTCTACCCCGGCTACATCGCCTCGGAGATGAACGACCAGGTCGCCTCGTCGACCCCGCTCATGGCCTCGACCGAGAAGGGCGTGCGGGCGATGGTGGCCGCCATCGAGAAGCAGGTCGACTCCGCGTGCGTGCCGCCGCTGCCGTGGGCCCCGCTGTCGCTGGTGATGAAGCACGCGCCGCTCGGCGTGCTCAAGCGCCTGGTCTGACCGGGCCCTCCCCGGCACCCCGTCGGCGTCCGACGAGCTCGACCAGGATCCCCCAGCCGCCGGTGCACCACAGCGCCCAGGCGACCAGCGGCGGCTGGAAGAACAGCCGGGCCAGCCGCGCACCGTCGGTCTCGAGGCCGAAGGCGTCGGCGCCGGTGAGCCACTGGCTCACGTTGCCCGGGAAGACCGCGACGAGGAAGGTCGCGACGACCAGGCCGACCTGCGCGCGCCGCCGCCCGCGCGCCAGCAGCAGCGCCGCGCCGAGGACCAGCTCGACCACCCCGGAGACCAGCACCACCGCCTCGCGGGCCGGCAGCCACGGCGGCACCTGGGCGAGGAACGCCTCGACGTCGACGAGGTGGGCCACCCCGGCGACCAGGAGGAACGCCCCGAGCACGAGCCGCGCCGTGCGGCGTACCCACGCGGTCCTCACGGGTCGCCCGTCACGAGCCGGTCACCGGAGGCCTCACCGGTAGGTGAGCGAGTCGCCGGAGACGTGCGGGTGCTCGTTGAAGGTAAGCAGGCGCGGCCCGGTCGACCCGACCACCACGCGGGTCACCCCCGTGTTGACGCACACGGTGTTGAACCGGCTCCAGGCCCGGGCCAGCCGCGCCTCGTCGGTCTCCTCGGGGTCGACCAGCGCGGCGCAGGCCGCGGCGATCGCGCCGCCGGAGGTCACGACCAGCGTCGTGCCGCCGCTCCCGGTCGCCGCGGCGGCGGCGGTCAGCGCGCCGCGCACCCGGCCCAGGAACTCCCCCCACGACTCCGGGTACGCCGCCCCGTCGGCCCCCGGCTCGCCCGCGGTCCAGCGCCGCGTCGCCTCCATGAAGGCGGTCTGGAAGGCGCGTCGGTCCCTCCACGCGTCGTCGCCCAGCAGGTCGGGGTGGGCGCCCACGACGCCGAGGTGGTCGAACTCGTCCCAGCCGGCGTCGACCGTGACCCCGGGGGCCTCGGGTGTCCCGGGGGGCTCGGGGGTCCCGGTGTCACCGCTCCCCCGGCCGGCGCCGTCGACGAGCGCCTCGAGGGTCTCGCGGTGCCGGCGCATCGACCCGCGCACCAGCGCCGTGGGGCGCGCGCCGGCGGCGGCCAGCGAGGCCCCCAGCAGGCGGCCCTGCTCCCACCCCGTGGGCGAGAGGACGTCGTAGTCGTCGGCGCCGAAGCTGGCCTGGCCGTGCCGCACGAGCAGCAGCAGACCCATCAGGCCCCGGCCCCGGCCCCGGCCCCGGCCCCGGCCCCGGAGTCGGGCCCGGCCCCGGCGTCGGCCTCGCCGACCAGCCGGCGGCAGCGGGCCTCCAGGTAGGGGACGACCTGGCCCAGCACGGCGTACGACTCGTTGGTGGTCTGGCCGGTGGCGTAGCGGTACCAGATCTGCTGGGCGATCACCGCGAGGCGGAAGAGGCCGAAGACCTCGTAGAAGGTCCAGTCGCGCGCGCTGAGGGTGCGGCCGGTGCGCTCGCAGTAGCGGCGGGCCAGCTCCTCGCGGGTCCACATGCCCGGCGTGGTGGTGGGCTGGCGGCGGAAGAGCTGGAAGAGCTCGTCGTCGTCGGCCTGCACCCAGTAGGCCGAGGTGCAGCTGAGGTCCATCATCGGGCAGCCGACGGTGGCCAGCTCCCAGTCGAGCACACCGGCGACCTCGAGGTCGGGGCCGAGCACGAGGTTGTCGAAGCGGTAGTCGTTGTGGATCAGCACCCGCCCGGCGTCGGGGGGCTGGTGGGCGTCGAGCCAGCCGGTGACGTCGGACCAGTCGCCGGTCTCCTCGGTGCGCGCGTCGGCCAGGCGGCGGGTCCAGCCGGAGACCTGGCGGGCGACGTAGCCCTCGCCACGGCTGAGCGCGGCCAGCTCGGGCACGGCGTCGACGTCGACGGAGTGCAGGTCGACCAGCACGTCGAGCGCGCGGCGGCACAGCGCGTCGGCGGTCTCGGGAGCCACCGGGCGCAGCTGCTCGGGGAAGTCCTGGCGCAGGATCGTGCCCTCGAGGCGCTCCATGACGTAGAACTCCGAGCCGATGACCGACTCGTCGTCGCAGTGGCCGACCTGGGGCGCGATGTAGGGGAAGACCGGCGCGAGGGCGGCCTGGATCCGGTGCTCGCGACCCATGTCGTGGGCGCCCTTGGCCTTGCGGCCCACCGGGGGCCGCCGCAGGATCAGGTCGGGGCCCTCGGCCATGCGCAGCAGGTAGGTCAGGTTGGAGGCGCCGCCGCGGAACTGGCGCACCTCCGTGATCGGCCCGCGCCCCAGCCAGCGCTCGACGGCCGCGGTGTCGAAGGCGTCCTCCTCGCGCAGGGCCTTGGCGGGGTTGCCGTCCGGGGCGGGCGCGTCGGTGGGGGTGCTCACGGTGCGTTCCTCTCGAGCTTGGCCGCCTGGGCGCGCATGACCTGGTCGTAGCCGGCGCGGTCGTGCTGCTTGAGCGCCCACGCGTCGCGGGCGGGCTGGTCGGGCACGATCAGCTCGGCGCCGGCGTCGAGGCCCTCGAGCACGGCCGCGGCGATGTCGGCGGCGGTGATCGAGGAGCGCTCCACCAGCCGCGCCATCGTGGCGCCCAGCGCGGCGTCGGCGCCCTGCAGGGAGTCCATCAGGTTGGTGCGGAAGTACGACGGGCAGACCGCGTGGGCGCTGACCCCGTGGCCGGCCAGCTCGTGGCCGGTGGTCTCGGTGAGCGCCACCACCGCGGCCTTCACCGCGTTGTAGGACGCCATGCCGGCCGGGTGGACCAGGCCCGCCAGCGAGGCGACGTTGACGATCGCCCCCGACCCCTGCCGCTTGAGCAGCGGCACGAAGGCCCGGGTGCCGCGCACGGCGCCGAAGAGGTTGATCTCGAAGATCCAGTGCCACTCCTCGAGGGTGGCCACGTCGAGCCGGCCGCCACCGGCCACGCCGGCGTTGTTGACCAGCACGTCGAGCCCGCCCCAGCGCCGCCCGACCTCGGCCACCGCGGCGGCCCAGTCGTCGTCGGAGGTGATGTCGAGGGCCAGCCCGCCGTCAGGGGCGCGCAGGTCGGTGCGCAGCACCTCGTCGCCGCGGGCCTCGAAGGCCTCGCTGAGCGCCTCGCCGAGCCCCGAGGCGGCGCCGGTGACGAGCACGCGCAGCGGGGCGCCGGCCCGCTCGGCCGCGGGGGCGCTCACCGGCGCGCGCCGTACTGGGCGAGCTCGAGTCGGGCGACCACGCCGCGGTGCACCTCGTCGGGGCCGTCGGCCAGGCGCAGGGCGCGCGCCGAGGTCCAGGCCGCGGCGAGCGGGTGGTCGTCGGAGAGACCGCCGCCGCCGTGCAGCTGCATGGCCATGTCGATGACCTGCTGGGCCATGGTGGGCACGGCGACCTTGATCTGGGAGACCTCGGAGAGGGCGTTGAGCGGGCCACCGACGTCGAGCTTCCAGGCCGCGTCGAGCACCAGCAGGCGGGCGCTGTTGATGGCGATGCGGGCGTCGGCGATGCGCTCGCGGTTGCCGCCGAGGTTGGCCAGCGGCTTGCCGAAGGCCTCCCGCTCCAGGCCTCGCCGGCACGCCAGCTCCAGCGCCAGCTCGGCCAGGCCGATGAGGCGCATGCAGTGGTGCACGCGGCCGGGTCCCAGGCGGCCCTGGGCGATGCCGAAGGCCTCGCCGGGGCCGCTGAGGATGTTGCTCACCGGCACCCGCACGTCGGTGAAGGAGACCTCGCCGTGGCCGAGGGGCTCGTCCTGGAGGCCCATCGTGGAGAGCAGCCGCTCGATCCTGACGCCGGGGGTGTCGCGCGGCACCAGCACCATGGAGTGACGGTGGTGGCGGTCGGCGTCGGGGTCGGTGAGACCCATGAAGACGAAGATCCGGCAGTCGGGGTGTCCGACGCCGGTCGACCACCACTTGCGCCCGTTGATGACGACCTCGTCGCCGTCGACGACCGCCGTGGCGGCCATGTTGGTGGCGTCGGAGGAGGCCACGCCGGGCTCGGTCATGGTGAAGGCCGAGCGGATCCGGCCGTCGAGCAGCGGGTCGAGCCACTCGTCGCGCTGGGCCTGGGTGCCGTAGCGCAGCAGCACCTCCATGTTGCCGGTGTCGGGGGCGTTGCAGTTGAGCACCAGCGGCGCGATGGCGCTGCGGCCGGTGAGCTCGGCGATCGGGGCGTAGTCGACGTTGGTGAGGCCCTCGCCGCCGTCGGTGCCGAAGCGCGCGGCGTACTCCCCCGCGTGCTCCTGGGGCAGGAAGAGGTTCCACAGGCCCTGCGCGCGGGCCTTGGCCTTGAGCTCCTCGAGCACCGGCTGCGGCTCCCACGGGCTCGGCCCGCTGCGGTCGGCGCGGCGGCGGGCGAGCTCGGCGTGGTACTCCGCCTCGACCGGCGTCACCTCCTCGGCGATGAAGGCCGCCACCCGGGCGGTCAGGTCGGCCGCGCGCGGCGAGGGGGAGAAGTCCATGCCTCGCACCCTAGAGGCAGCCGGGTGACGGGCGTCTCACGGGCGCGCGGGCGGCTGCGGGTCGCCGGCGTGGTGGCGCCTCCCGGGGGGCGGGGCCGGCTCGCGGGGCTGCGCGGCGGGACGTCATGCGAGACGTGCAAGCGCATCCACACAGCGCATGACGTCCCCCGGCGCCGCCGAGCCCACCCCACCACGTCATACGAGACGTGCAAGCGCATCCACACAACGCATGACGTCCCCGGCGCCGCCGAGCAGCGCGCGGCGTCAGGCGGTGACGGTCAGCACGACGCGGGCGCGCTCGACGGGGTCGAGCCAGCGGCGGCGGGTGCGCAGCAGGCGCCACGACGACCACGCCAGGAACGGTACGGCGCACAGCACCGGCAGCGCCCACCCCTCGGCGCGGCTGAGCCCGGAGAAGACCAGGCCGGTCACGGTGGTGCTCACCGCGAGGCGGGTGGAGTAGCCGACCATGCCCAGCGGCGGGGCGGGGGTCGCGCGGGCCGAGCGCAGGTCGACCGCGTGGGGGTGGGCCAGCGACCAGCGCATCGCGGCCGCGACCACCTGCACGGTGACCACCGCCAGCGTGGCCGTGATCGCCGCGAGCTCGGCCGCGCTCGGCACCCCGGCGCGCACCGCGGCGATGGCGGTGGTCAGCAGCGAGGCCGCGAGCAGGAACTCCGCCAGCACCCACGCGCGGGCGTCGAAGACCGTGGCGGGGTCGACCGGCAGGCTCTCGCGCCAGCGACCGCCGCGGCCGTCGAGGCACCACGCGTTGACCCCGAAGAGCAGCGCGCCGCCGGAGGCGACCAGGCCGGGGAGCACCGTCATGGTGTCCCAGCGCAGCCCGCCCAGCAGGGCGACCAGGCCGGGGCCCACGGCGAGCACCAGCAGCCCGCGTCGCATCGGCACCGCGCGCCACACCGAGGCCCGGTCGGTGCGCACGAGCGCGGTGAGCGGCCAGCGGGCCAGCGGGCGGGCCTCGTGGTGCTCGGTCTCGCTGCCCTGCTCGTCGCGCGGGTGGCGGCGCGCCGCCAGGTGGGCCGGCACGGCGCCGAGGGCGACCGCGAGCAGGGTCGCCACGAGCAGGCCGGCCACGGTGAGGCCCCACCGCGGGCCGGGACCGCCCACGAGGCCGCCCAGCACGGGCACGGTCGGGCCGCGGTCGAGGGCCGGCACCAGCCGACCGGTGGCCTGCAGGGCCAGCCCCGCGGCGAGCACCCCGAGGCCGAGCAGGCGCACGGCCAGGACACCGCCGCGCAGGCGGCGCAGGCCCTCCAGGCTCCAGGCGACGACCTGCGCGAGCGCGGTGGCCAGGGCCAGCCACAGCAGCATGCCGACCTGCGCGGCGGCGAGGTCGGCGCCGCCGCCGGCCGGGCCCACGGCGTAGGCGGTGCTGCCCAGCAGCGTCCAGGCCTGCAGCAGCCAGGCGATGTTGAGGGGTGCGAGGACCAGCGCCCCGAGGTGGTCGGTGGTGGGGCTGACCGGGTGCACCGCGGCCGGGTCGCGCGCCAGCAGCTCACGCCCGCCCCCGGAGACGACCGCCGAGACCAGGGCCAGCAGCAGGAAGCCCGCCATCGCGGTGGGCAGCAGCAGGAGCACGTCGAGGCTGCGGCCCTCGCCCGAGCCCGCGCCGGGGGTCCACGCCGGCACGACCGCGGCCGCCGCGGTGAGCGCGACGAAGGTGGCGGCGAGGCCGACGAGCACCCCGCGGCTGCGCACGGTGCCGGCGCGGAAGGCGACCAGGTGGCCGGTGTCGACCACGGCGTGCCACGCGTCGGCGGGTGCGGCGCGCCAGCGGGCGGCGGCCCCGGGACGACGCGGCGGGCCGGAGCCGGGCCAGCGCTCAGTCGAGGAGGCCGCGGTAGGCACGCGCGCCGTCCTCCCCCACCATGTCGGCGGCCGGGAGGGTGGCGACCTGGGCACCGCCGCGCAGCACGGTCACGGTCGAGCAGGCCTCGATGGCCAGCTCGCGCAGGTGGGTGGAGACCAGGACGCAGGCGCCACGGGCGCGGGCGTCGGCGACGACCTCCAGGGTCGCCTCCACGCCGATCGGGTCGACGCCGTCGAAGGGCTCGTCGAGCAGCAGCACGTCGGGCTCGTGCAGCGCGGCCAGCACCACCGAGAGCCGGCGGCCCATGCCGTGGGAGAAGCCGGCCGTCACCCGGTGGGCGACGTCGCCGAGCTCGAAACGCTCGAGCAGGTCGCGGGCGCGCTGCTCCCAGCCCACCGGGCGGGTGCGCCACGTGCGGTCGAGGCGGCGCAGCCGCGCGGAGAGCTGCACGTGCTCCCACGGCGTCGCGCGGGGCACGAGCCCGCCCACGTCGGGGCAGTAGCCCACCGACTGCTTGACCCGCAGAGGCTCGCGCCGCACGTCGTGGCCCGCGACGCGGGCGGAGCCCGACGTGGGCGGCACGACGCCGGCGAGCACGCGCATCGTCGTCGACTTGCCCGCGCCGTTGCGGCCCAGGAGGGCGGTGGCCTGGCCGGCGTACGCCACCAGGTCGACGCCCGCGACCGCCTCCACCTCGCCGAAGCGCACGTGGAGGGCGCGCACGTCGACGGCGGGCCGGGGGGAGGTCACGCCACCATCCTGGCCGCGCGGGCGGTGCCCCAGGAGGCCTCCGCGGGCAAATGACCCGGACCGACCAGGGGGTCGGCCGTTCGGAGGACCCGCGGTCTCCGCCGATCGGTCAGGACGCACCGCGGCGGCGGACCCGTCGAGGGTCCGCCGCCGCGGTGTCGTGCCGGTCCGGTGGGCCCGGTAGCCCTGGCGGGCCGGGCGTCAGGCCGGGAAGGACTCGCCCTTCTCGGCCATGGAGCGCAGGTGGGCGGTGGGGGCGAAGCGGTCGCCGTAGCGCTCGGCCAGCTGGTCGGCGCGCTTGACGAAGGCGGCCAGGCCGATCTCGCCGTCGGCGGCCTGGTAGCCGGTCATGTACTGCGCGGCGCCACCGGTCATGGGCGGGAAGCCGATGCCCATGATCGAGCCGATGTTGGCGGCCGCGGCGGAGGTGATGACACCCTCCTCGAAGCACTTGGCCGTCTCGAGGGCCTCGGCGAAGAGCATCCGCTCCTTCATGTCCTCGAAGGGGATCTGCTCCTCCGCCACCGGGAACTCCTCGGCGAGGCCGGCCCAGAGGCCCTGGCGCTTGCCGTCGGCGTACTCGTAGAAGCCCTTGCCCTTGAGGCGCGAGGGCCGCTCGAGCTCGAGCATGCGCTGCACCACGGCGGTGCCGGGGTGGATGGCGTACGGCGTGCCGTCGCGCTCGGCGGCCTCGCGGGTGGCCTTCTCGATCTTGGCCATGAGCTCCATGTTGAGCTCGTCGGTCAGCTGCAGCGTGCCCACGGGGTAGCCCGCCTGCGTCGCGGCGCGCTCCAGGGAGATCGGGTGGGCGCCCTCGGCGAGCATGGCCAGGCCCTCGTTGACGAAGAAGCCGATGACGCGCGAGGTGTAGAAGCCGCGGCTGTCGTTGACCACGATCGGCGTCTTGCGGATCTGCTGGACGACGTCGTAGGCCTTGGCCAGCGCCTCGTCGGAGGTCTCGGCGCCGCGGATGATCTCGACCAGCGGCATCTTGTCGACGGGGCTGAAGAAGTGCAGGCCGATGAAGTCCTTCGGGCGGTCGACGCCCTCGGCGAGCTCGGTGATCGGCAGGGTCGAGGTGTTGGAGCACAGCAGCGCGTCGTCGTTGACGTAGGGCGCGACCTCGGCGAAGACCTTGGCCTTGAGCGAGGGGTCCTCGAAGACGGCCTCGATGACCAGGTCGCAGCCGGCCAGGGCGGCGGCGTCGCCGGTGGCGGTGATGCGACCGAGCAGCTCGGCCTTCTTCTCCTCGGTCGACTTGCCGCGCGAGATGGCCTTGTCGAGCAGGCCCTCGGAGTAGGCCTTGCCCTTGGCGGCGTTGTCGTCGGAGACGTCCTTGAGCACGACCTCCATGCCGGCGCGGGCGCAGGAGTAGGCGATGCCGGCACCCATCATGCCGGCGCCGAGCACGCCGACCTTGGTGGCCTTGAAGGGCTCGATGCCCTGCGGGCGCATGGAGCCGGACTTGATGGCCTGGAGGTCGAAGAAGAACGCCTGGATCATGTTCTTCGAGCCCTGCTCGGTGATGAGCTTGACCAGGTAGCGCGACTCGATGCGCGAGGCGGTGTCGAAGTCGCGCATGGCGCCCTCGACCGCGGCGGAGAGGATGGCGCGGGCGGCGGGGTAGACCGCGCCCTTGGTCTGCTTGCGCAGCAGTGCCGGGAAGGCGGGCAGGAAGCCGGCCAGGGCCGGGCCCTTGGGGTTGCCGCCGGGCATCTTGTAGCCAGGGGCGTCCCACGGGTTGGTGGTCGCCTCGGGGTGGGCCTTAATCCACGCCTTGGCCGCGGGCACGAGCTCCTCGCGGGTGGCGACCAGCTCGTCGACCAGGCCCTTCTCCTTGGCCTGGGCCGGCTTGAACTGCGTGCCGGTGAGCAGCACCTCCATCAGTCCCGCCTGGAGCCCGAGCAGCCGCACGATGCGGGTCACGCCGCCGCCGCCGGGCAGCAGGCCCAGCGACGACTCGGGCAGGCCGAGGGCGACCTTGTCGTCGTCGACGACGATGCGGTGGTTGGTGGCCAGGCAGATCTCGAAGCCGCCGCCGAGCGCGGCGCCGTTGATGGCCGAGACGACCGGCACGGGCAGCTTCTCCAGGCGGCGCAGCGGCTCCTTGACGCCCTCGGCCATCGCGAAGACGCTCGCGGCGTCGTCGGGGGTCGCGGTGACCATGCCCTTGAGGTCGCCGCCGGCGAAGAAGGTCTTCTTCGCGCTGGCGATGACGACGCCGGTGACGCTCGAGGCGTCGGCGGCCAGCTCGTCCTCGATGCGGTCCACGACGGCCTTCATCGAGGAGGTGTAGAGCGCGTTCATGGTGTTGGCCGACTGGTGGGGGTCGTCCAGGGTGAGGGTGACGATGCCGTCGGCGTCCTTGTCGTAGCGGACGGCGGTCTGCTCGGTGGTGGTGGTGCTCATGCGTGTGTGGGTCCTGTCTGGGTCTGTGACGGGCGTCGGCGCGTACGCCGGGAGGGGGCTGGTCGGTCCGCGCGGGTGCGCGGGGCTCAGACCAGCTCGACGATCGTGGCGATGCCCATGCCGCCGCCGACGCAGAGCGTGGCGAGGCCGCGGCGCTGGTCGCGGCGGGCGAGCTCGTCGATGAGGGTGCCGAGGATCATCGCGCCGGTGGCCCCGAGCGGGTGGCCCATGGCGATGGCGCCGCCGTTGACGTTGGTGATCTCGTCGGTGATGCCCATGTCGCGCATGAAGCGCATCGCGACGGCCGCGAAGGCCTCGTTGATCTCGAAGAGGTCGATGTCGCCGACCTCGAGGCCGGCCTTGGCGAGCGCCTTGCGGGCGGCCGGGGCGGGGCCGGTGAGCATGATCGTCGGGTCGGCGCCCGAGACGGCCATCGACACGATCCGGGCGCGCGGGGTCAGACCGAGGTCCGCGCCGACCTGCTCGGTGCCGATGGCCATGAGCGCGGCGCCGTCGACGATGCCCGAGGAGTTGCCGGCGTGGTGGACGTGGTCGATCTTCTCGACCCAGTGGTACTTCTCCAGCGCGACGTCGTCGAAGCCCGCGTCGCGACCCATCTGGGCGAAGCTGGGCCGGAGGCCGGCCAGGCCCTCGACCGAGGTGTCGGGGCGGATCAGCTCGTCGTGGTCGAGCACGGTGAGGCCGTTGATGTCCTTGACCGGCACGACCGAGTCGGTGAAGTAGCCGTTGGCCCACGCCTTGGCCGCGCGGTGGTTGGACTCGGCGGCGAAGGCGTCGACGTCCTCGCGGCTCCAGCCCTCGATGGTGGCGATGAGGTCGGCGCCGATGCCCTGGGGCACGAAGCCGGTGGCGAGCGCGGTGGCGGGGTCCTGGGCCCAGGCGCCGCCGTCGGAGCCCATCGGCGCGTTGCTCATCGACTCCACGCCACCGGCGAGGATGAGGTCCTCCATGCCGCCGCGGATGCGACCGGCGGCCTGGTTGACGGCCTCGAGGCCCGAGGCGCAGAAGCGGTTGAGCTGCACGCCGGCGACCGTGTCGGGGTAGCCCGCCTTGAGCGCGGCGGTCTTGGCGATGTCGCCGCCCTGCTCGCCGACGGGGGTGACCACGCCGAGCACGACGTCGTCGACGCGGTGGGGGTCGAGACCGGGGTTGCGCACCGTGAGCTCGTCGAGCAGCCCGACCACGAGGTCGACCGGCTTCACCTCGTGCAGCGATCCGGCGGCCTTGCCCTTGCCGCGCGGTGTGCGGATGTGGTCGTACACGAATGCTTCTGCCATGACCGTCCTCGGTGCTCGATGTCTGTGCGTCGATTGTGACACTATTGCTGTCACTGTCGTCAAGGGATCGCGGCACCGCCCGTGCCCCCGTGCGTGTGTCGGCCACCACACCGGCAGGATGTCCTGCCTGACCGGCAGGTCGCCGCCCCCCGCGTCAGCAGGCGGGCGGGCGCCACGGCAGCATCACGGCAAGCAGCACGGCAGGCAGCGCGGCAAGCAGCAGCAGAAGGGAGGACGAGGATGGACGAGAACGGCGCCGGGGCCACCAAGGACCTGATGACCCTCGACGAGCTGACCCAGCGCGCCGGGATCAGCGTGCGCAACGTGCGCTTCTACACCACCAAGGGCCTCGTGCCGCCCCCGATCCGTCGCGGCCGCTCCGGCTACTACACCCCCGACCACGTCGCGCGCCTCGAGCTGGTCGCCGAGCTGCAGAGCCACGGCTTCACGCTCTCGGCCATCGAGCGCTACGTCGCAGCGATCCCCGCCGACGCCACCCCCGAGGACATCGCGCTGCACCGCACGATGCTGGCGCCGTGGCAGGCCGACGTGCCCGAGGAGATGAGCGTCGCCGAGCTCGCCACCCGCGCGGGGCGCGAGCTGGGCGAGGACGACCTCTCGACGCTGGCCGCCCTCGGCATCGCCGTGCCGACGCGCCGCGGGCGCTACGCCGTGGCGCTCACCCAGCTGCCGGTGGGGCTGAGCCTGCTCGACCTCGGCTTCCCCACCGAGGCCGCGGTCGCCTCGGCCCAGGTCTACGCCGCCCACGGCCGTCAGCTGGCCGAGGAGCTCAACCAGGTCTTCCGCACGATGGTGTGGCCCGCCTACAAGGAGGCCGGCGCCTCCCCCGAGACCATCCGCGAGGTCGTCGAGCGGCTCAAGCCGCTCTCGATCGCCGGGCTGGTCTCGGCCTACGAGTCGGCCATGGACCAGGCCAAGCGCGACCGGATCGCCGAGCGCGCCCGGCGCGGCACCGACTGACCCTGTCCCCGGCCGGCCAGGCGTCCGGGTGGTTTCTCACCCCTCGGGCCCGAGCCCCCCGCTCCTGGGCGGCGGGCCAGGTCGCACCCCCTACGCTGGCCCCATGAGTCTCACCGTCCTCGTCACCGGCGCCACCGGCTTCATCGGGAAGCGGCTGGTGCCTGCGATGGTCGAGGCCGGTCACCACGTCAAGGCCATGACCCGCCACCCCGACACCTACGAGGGCCAGGGCGAGGCGGTCTACGGCGACGTCTTCGACCCGGGCACGCTGGCCGAGCCGCTCACCGACGTCGACGTCGCCATTTACCTGGTGCACTCCCTCGACGACAACGACTTCGAGCGTAAGGACGCCGAGGCCGCCACCGCCTTCGGGCTGGCCGCGGCCGCCAACGGCGTCACCCAGATCGTCTACATGGGCGGGCTCGGCAAGGACGACGACGACCTCTCCCCCCACCTGCGCTCGCGCCGCGAGGTCGAGCAGCTGCTCGGCACCTCCGGGGTGCCCGTCACGGTGCTGCGCGCGGCGATCGTCGTCGGCGCCGGCGGCGTGTCGTGGGAGATGACGCGTGGGCTGGTCAAGAACCTGCCCGCGATGGTCGTGCCGCGCTGGGCCGCCACCCGAACCCAGCCGATCGCGATCGACGACGTCATCCGCTACATCGTGGGCGTCACCGGCAAGGAGGAGGCCTACGACCGGGTCTTCGAGGTCGGCGGCGCCGACCAGCTGAGCTACGTCGGCATGATGCGCGGCGCGGCCAAGGAGATCCTGGGCCGCGACATCCCCATCATCCAGCTGCCCGTGGGCACGCCGGTGCTGTCGTCGTGGTGGATCCGCCTGGTCACCGGCGTCGACACCACCACCGCGGCCAACCTCATCGACTCGATGGGCAACGAGGTCCTGCAGACCGACTACTCCATCCGCGACGTCGTGCCTGGCGAGCCGCTGAGCTACGCCGAGGCCGTGCGCCGCGCCGTGGCCGAGGACGACCAGACCTGAGCCGGGTCCGATGCGGGCGCCCGGCCGTGCGTCATGCGGACCGTGGATGCGCCTCCTCGCGGCGCATGACGTCCGCAGCACCACGCGGAGGCGTCATGCGAATCGTGGATGCGGCGCCACGCGACGCATGACATCCGCAGCACCCCTCGGAGGCGTCATGCGGACCGTGGATGCGCCTCCACGCGACGCATGACGTCAGCGCGCGCCACCGCGGGAGGCCCCGAGGACGGGTCCGCGGCGCGCAGGACGATCAGAGGAAGATCAGCGGCAGCAGGAAGAGCATCGAGATCGACCACGTCAGGTGGGTCAGGATCGGGGCGAGGATGCCGCCCGAGGCGCGACGCTGCAGGCCGACCACCACACCGAGGAGCACGGCGGCGAAGGTGAGCATGACGTTGCCGGTGGCCAGCGTGGCCACGGTGTAGGCCACCGTGGTGACCGGCACGGGGTAGCGCGGGGTGGCGGCGTAGGCGCCGCCGCGGAAGAACAGCTCCTCGGCGACGCCGTTGACGGCCGTCACGAAGAGCAGCAGCGGCCAGGGGCCCTCGACGGTGTAGTCGAGCACCGACTGGATCTGGCGCACCAGGGGGTCGAAGAGCGGGATCTCGCGGATCAGCAGCGCGCCGAGCACGAAGACCCCGACCATCGCCGCGCCCAGCAGGATCGGCGAGAGCACCGGGCGGCGCAGCCGCTCGGCGTGCCCGATGCGCCCGAGGTGGAGCGGGCCGGAGGTGAAGGCGCCGAGGATCCACACCGAGGCCAGGACGAGCGTCGAGACGTAGAACCAGCCCGAGCCCGGCTCGATGCGCAGCGAGAAGCCGAGCACGGCGGCGCCGATCACCACGAAGACACCCGTGACGATCTGGCGCCGCCTCAGCACGGCGGGGTCGTCCCGGTGGTCGCGAGGCACGACGTCCCACAGGGACCGTCTGACGAACTCACGCACCGGGCTCACTCCTCCCACCTTACGTCGCCTGCGTTCAGCCCCGGCGTCCGCTGAAGGACGCGGCGCTGTGGCTCGAGCCACCCTGCCCCGACCCACCGGTACGCCGGGCAGCGCCCGACCGCCCGCCGGGCCCGCCGGCGGGCTTGGCCGCACCGGAGCCCTGGCCGCGCCCGCGACCCTGGCCGCCCTGGCCGCCGCCCTGCGAGGACTAGCCGGAGCCGCCCGAGGAGGTGCCGCCGCCGCTGCGACGACGGCGGGTGCCGCCGCCCGCGCCGCCGGCGCCGCGGCCGCCGGAGCGACCCGAGCCGCCACCGCTGCCGCCGGAGCCGCGCGGGGCGGGCTCGGGGGTGCTGACGCCGAGGCCGCCGGGCACGAGGACGCGCTCACCGGGGGCCAGCGTGGTGAGGATCGGGTGGGAGATCGTGTCGACCTTGGTGATGGTCGGCTTGATGCCGGCCGCGCGGGTCAGGTCGCGCACGTCGCGCACCTGCTCGGCGGTCATCAGGGTGATCACGGTGCCGGCCGCGCCCGCGCGCGCCGTGCGGCCCGAGCGGTGCAGGTAGGCCTTGTGCTCGGCCGGCGGGTCGGCGTGGACCACGAGGGCCACGTCGTCGACGTGGATGCCGCGGGCCGCGATGTCGGTGGCGACCAGCGTGCTGGCCTGGCCGGCGTGGAAGGCGTCCATGTTGCGCACGCGCGCGTTCTGCGACAGGTTGCCGTGCAGCTCGACGGCGGGCACGCCGTTCTTGTTGAGCTGGCGGGCCAGGGCCTTGGCGCCGTGCTTGGTGCGGGTGAAGACCACGGTGCGACCGGGCGCGCTGGCCAGGTCGACCAGCACCGGCACGCGCTGCTCGCGCGAGAGGTGCAGCACGTGGTGGTCCATCTTCGCCACCGGCGACTGCGCGGAGTCGGCGGAGTGGGTGACGGGGTTGCGCAGGAAGCGCTTGACCAGCACGTCGATGGCGTTGTCGAGGGTGGCCGAGAAGAGCAGGCGCTGGCTCTCGACGGGGGTCTTCTCCAGGATCCGGCGCACGCCGGGCAGGAAGCCGAGGTCGGCCATGTGGTCGGCCTCGTCGAGCACGGTGACCTCGATGGAGCCGAGCTGGCAGTGGCCCTGGGAGATGAGGTCCTCGAGGCGGCCGGGGCAGGCCAGCACGATGTCGGTGCCGCGGCGCAGCCCGGCGACCTGGGGGTTCTGGCCCACGCCGCCGAAGACGGTCTGGGTGGTGAGGCCGGCGGCCTTGGCCAGCGGCTTGAGGGCCTCGTGGATCTGGTTGACCAGCTCGCGGGTCGGGGCCAGCACGAGCGCGCGGGGGCGCTTGGCCGTCGCGGGCAGCGACGACTCGACGAGGCGGGCCACCAGCGGCAGCAGGAACGCGAAGGTCTTGCCGGAGCCGGTGCGGCCGCGGCCGAGCACGTCGCGCCCCGCCAGCGAGTCGGGCAGCGTCGCGGCCTGGATCGGGGTGGGGGAGGTGATGCCGTCTCGGGCGAGGATCGCCACGAGGTCGGCGGGCACGCCGAGGGCGGCGAAGCTCGGGGAGCCCGCGCCGGCGGTGCCGGAGGAACGGGTGGAGGAAGCGTTGGACGAAGCGTTGGACGATGCGTTGGACACGAAGAAGTCACTCACTGTGGGCGTGTCTCGCCAATGATTGGCTGCACGACTGGCCCGTGACGGGCGAGAGGAGCGGGTGCCTCCGACGGAGGCGGCGCGCGGACCGGGTGGTGCGGGTCCGGCGGAGCCCGAGGCAAGACGGAACGGGCTGCCCCCCAGTCTAGGGGTGCAGCCCGTCGATCGAGATTCGACGCGGTGTGCGTCTGGTCTCAGCCGTCCCTCCCGGCCGCGGTGCGCGGCGGGAGGGGAGGTCTCACTTGGTGAGGCCGTCCTTGATGTCCTTGGCGGCGTCCTTGAGCTTCTCGACGCCCTGCTTGACGCCGGCCGAGGCCTGGTCGCCCTTGCCCTCGGCCTCGAGCTGCTCGTCGCCGGTCGCGCGGCCGGTGGTCTCCTTGGCCTTGCCGCCGAGCTCCTCGGACTTGTTGCTGATCTTGTCGCCGATGCCCATCACGTGCTCCGTTCGTCGGGGCGCTCCCCTCGGGCGAGGGGTGCGTGCTGCGATCTGTTCTTCGATCCAGTGCACCACCGTGCACCGAGTCGGGCCTCACCCCTGGGGTGAGCGCGGGGTGCGCCCCGCGTGACACCGGGGCGCCCGTGGCGTACGGGGCGGGCTCGACCGGTCCCGGGCGGTTCAGGAGAAGGCCAGGGCCTCGTCGTCGATGCGGTCGCGGCGGATGGTGCGCACGTCCTGGAGGTAGTTCTGCCGCAGCATCCACGGCGCGCGGTCGCCCTGCTTGGGCAGGTCGTCGAGGGCGCGCTGGATGTAGCCGGAGGCGAGGTCCATGAAGGGTCGCTCCCCCACCGACTCGTCGCGCACGGGCACCACGGCGCGCAGGCCGTGCTCGTCGAGGTGGGAGAGCAGGCGCACGACGTACTCCCCCACCAGGTCGGCCTTGAGGGTCCACGAGGCGTTGGTGTAGCCGATCGTGTAGGCGAAGTTGGGCACGCCGCTGAGCATGAGGCCCTTGTAGGACATCGCCTGGGAGACGTCGATCCGCTCCCCGTCGAGGCTGAGCTCGAGGCCGCCGAAGGCGAGCAGCTTCAGGCCCGTGGCGGTGACGATGATGTCGGCGTCGAGGTGCTCCCCGGAGGTCAGCGCGATGCCGGTCTCGTCGAAGGTCTCGATGGTGTCGGTGACCACCGAGGCCTGACCGTCGCGCAGGGCCTTGAAGAGGTCGCCGTCGGGCACGACGCACAGGCGCTGGTCCCACGGGTCGTAGGACGGCTGGAAGTGCTCGTCGAAGGAGACGCCCTCGGGCAGCTGGGGCTCGGTGAAGCGGCGGATGACGGCCTTGGCCTGCCGCGGGAAGCGGCGGGCGAGCTGGTAGCTGGCCACCAGGCGCAGCACGTTCTTCCACCGCACGACCGGGTAGGTCACCGCGGCCGGCAGGGGCAGCTTGTCGAACAGCCGCGACCAGGGGTCCTCGCCGGGCTGCGGGAGGATGTAGGTGGGCGTGCGCTGGAGCATGGTGATGTGCTCGGTCGTGCCGGCCATCGAGGGCAGCAGCGTGATCGCGGTGGCGCCCGAGCCGATGACGACGACTCTCTTGCCGGCGTAGTCGAGGTCCTCGGGCCAGTGCTGGGGGTGCACCACCTGGCCCCGGAAGCGCTCGCGGCCGGGGAAGACCGGGGTGTGGCCCTCCTCGTAGTCGTAGTAGCCCGTGGCGCCCCACAGGAAGCCACAGGTCATGGTGAGCGGCTC
Source organism: Nocardioides sp. Leaf374 (assembly GCF_916862475.1). Lineage (NCBI taxonomy): Bacteria > Bacillati > Actinomycetota > Actinomycetes > Propionibacteriales > Nocardioidaceae > Nocardioides > Nocardioides sp. Leaf374. The sequence goes on along the minus strand of NZ_CAKASO010000038.1, from coordinate 15,419 downwards.
GCCGTCGCGCTCGATGCGCACCGTCCAGCGCGCGGCCGCGGAGTCCCAGTCGGCGCCGAGGACCTTGTGGTGGTAGCGGACGAGGCGGTCGACGCCCTGCTCGCGGGCGACCGTGCGCACGTAGTCGAGGATCAGGCCGCCGTCGGCCAGCGCGGTGTGGCTGGGCCAGGGCCGCCAGCGGTAGCCGAAGGTGAACATGTCGGAGTCCGAGCGCACGCCGGGGTAGCGGAAGAGGTCCCACGTGCCGCCGCTGGCCCCGCGGCTCTCCAGCACCGCCACGCTGCGACCGGGGTGGCCCGCGCGCAGCTGGCAGGCCGCGCCGATGCCCGAGAGGCCGGCGCCGACGATGAGGACGTCGACGTGCTCGACCCCGCCGGGGGGCGTGGCGGAGGTGGACTCGCGGGTGCCGGTCGCAGGGGCGCTGGTCTCGCTGCTCATGGGCCGACGGTAGCCCGGTCCGCGGCTTGTTGACAGATGTTCAGCAAGAGGTCTGCCTCACGGTCCGTACGCCGGGACGCTGCGGCCGGGCGGGTTTCGGGCGGGGCCGGGGCGGGCCGGGGTCGCGGGCCGGCCGGGGCGGGGTCAGTCGCGGGCGAAGAGCTCGACGAAGCGGGTGAGCAGCCGCTGCGGCTCGGTGACAACGGCGGCACGGGCCCGGGCCTGCAGCGTGGCGGCGCCGCCGGGCTCGAAGTAGCCGTGCTCGGCGTAGACCTCGATGCGGGTGCAGATGCCCTCGACGTCGAGCTCGGGGTGGAACTGCGTGGCCCAGACCCGCTCGCCCAGCCGGAAGGCCTGCACCGGGCAGGTGGCCGACGAGGCGAGCAGCACCGCCCCCTCGGGCAGGCGGGCCACCGCCTCCTTGTGGCCCAGGAAGGCCTGGAAGCGGTCGGGCAGGCCCCCGAAGAGCGCGTCGGCGCGTCCGGCCTCGGTGAGGGTGATGGTCTGCGCCCCGATCGGCTCGGGGTGGGAGCGGTCGACCAGTCCGCCGCGCAGCACGCCGAGGGTGCCGATGCCGTAGCAGGCGCCGAGGAAGGGGTGGTCGGCCGCGACGACCCGCTCGGCGAGGTCGGCCAGCTCGGCCTCGGCCCGGCGCTGCGCGGTGCTCTTGGCCTCGACGGGGTCGCTGACGTTGTAGGGCCCGCCGCCGAGCACGATGCCCGACCAGGCGTCGAGGTCGACCGGCCCGCCGAGCGCGTCGAGGAGCGACTCGCGCTCCAGGCGCACGCGGCGCAGCTCGCGCTCGGCCAGGCCGGTGCAGCGCAGGACCGCGTCGTACTCACCGTCGGCGGCGAGGTCCTCCGCGCGGGTGCCGAGGAAGAGGAACGGCTTCACGGGGCCAGTGTGCCGGGCGCCGGGCGAGGGGGTGGCACCGGCGGGCGTGCGACCCCCGGGTCAGTCGGCCTGCACCGCGACGCCGCGCGCGAGCAGGCCGTCGACGTCGGCGACGCCCCACGCGGCGAGGGCGTCGCGGGTGTGGCGGCCGGCCTTGTCGGGCGGCGGGGTGGAGAGCGTGGCCCCGGTGCGGGAGAAGCGGGGCGCGGGGGCCGGCTGGAGGCGGCCCTCGTGCTCGACGAGGGTGCCGCGGGCGGCGAGGTGGGGGTGGTCCTTGGCCTCGGTGACCGGGATGATCCCGGCGACGCAGGCGTCGGTGCCCTCGAAGAGCTCGACCCAGTCGGCCTGGGTGCGGCTGCGGAAGGTGTCGGCGAAGAGGGCGCGCATCTCGTCGTAGCGCTCCAGCTCGTGCTGGCCGGGGCAGGTCTCCTTGACGCCGAGCAGGGTGACGAGGGCGTCGAAGAACTGCGGCTCGAGGGCGCCGACGCTCATGTGGCGGCCGTCGGAGGTCTCGTAGACGTCGTAGAAGGGGGCGCCGCCGTCGAGGAGGTTGGCCGCGCGCTCCTCGCGGAAGATGCCCGCGCCGACGAAGGCGGTGGTCATGGCGTTGACGTGGGCGGTGCCGTCGACGATCGCGCCGTCGACGACCTGGCCCCGGCCGCTCGCCTTCGCCTCGAGGAGCGCGGCGAGGATGCCGATCACGAGGTACGTCGAGCCGCCGCCGAAGTCGCCGACCAGGTTGGTCGGGAAGTGCGGCCGCGACGGGTCCTGGCCGAGACCGAAGAGGGCGCCGGTGATGGCGATGTAGTTCATGTCGTGCCCGGCGGCGTGGGCCAGCGGGCCGGTCTGGCCCCAGCCGGTCATGCGCGCGTAGACCAGGCGCGGGTTGCGGGCGTGGCAGTCGTCGGGGCCGAGACCGAGGCGCTCGGTGACGCCGGGGCGCATGCCCTCGACCAGCACGTCGGCGCTCGCCACGAGGTCGAGCACGGTCTGCACCGCCTCGGGGCTCTTCAGGTCGAGCGCGACGCTGGGCCGGCCGCGGTTGAGCAGGTCGTGACTCCCGCCGCTGAGCACCTGGCCCCCCGGGCGCTCGACCCGGATCACGTCGGCGCCCAGGTCGGCCAGGATCATGCAGGCGTGCGGGCCCGGCCCGATCCCCGCGATCTCCACGACCTTCACGCCCTGCAGTGGTCCCGTGCCCTGACCCAGCTCGTAGCTCATGCGCGCATCATGCCCCAGATGCTGACAGAAGTGGTGTCACGGTCGGGTGGTGGGCGGGGCGCGGTCGGGATCGGGCGGGGACCGGGCTGCGGGTGGGTCCGTCCAGCGCGATTGCGCGGTTCGCGCAGGCCGGGGCCGCCGAGGGCTGCGGCAGCCGCGCACACCGCACGACGCGCCCAGCCCGGCTGAGCGTGGGGTCGTCCAGCGCGATTGCGCGGTTCGAGCAGGCCGGGGCCGCCCGCGAACGCACCAGCCACGCACACCGCGCCGTCCCCAGCCCGCCGCCGGCGCAAGTGCGCGATCGATGCGCTCCAGCCGCGCCATGGCGCGATCGGGGCTGCGGCGGCGGAGCGGGGAGCCTCCGGGTCAGCCGGGCAGGACGCGCCGCAGGAACTGGCGGGTGCGCTCCTCGCGGGGGTCGGCGAAGATCTCGGCGGGCGGGCCCTGCTCGAGGATGCGGCCCTCGTGGAGGAAGCAGACCGAGGTGGCGACCTCGCGGGCGAAGGCCATCTCGTGGGTGGCCAGCACCATGGTGGTGCCGGCCTCGGCCAGGTCGCGCACGATGGCGAGCACGTCGCCGACCAGCTCGGGGTCGAGCGCCGCGGTGATCTCGTCGAGCAGCAGCAGCGTCGGCTGCGTGCACAGCGCGCGCACGAGCGCGGCGCGCTGTTGCTGGCCGCCGGAGAGCTTGTCGGGGTGCTTGCCGGCGTGCTCGGAGAGCCCGAACTGCGCGAGCAGGTCGCGGGCGCGGGCCTCCGCCTCGGCCTGGCCGAGGCCGTGCACGCGGCGCGGGGCGAGGGTGCAGTTGTCGAGCACGGTGAGGTGGGGGAAGAGGTTGTAGGCCTGGAAGACCATGCCCATGCGCCGGCGCACCTCGCGCGGGTCGACGCGGGGGTCGGAGACCTCGCGGCCCTCGAAGACGATCGAGCCGTCGTCGACGTCCTCGAGCAGGTTGAGGCAGCGCAGCAGCGTCGACTTGCCCGACCCCGAGGAGCCGATCAGGCAGATGACGTTGTGGGGCTGCACGCGCAGCGACACGTCGGCCAGCACGACGCGCTCGCCGTAGGACTTGCGCAGGCCGGTCGCCTCGAGCAGCGGCTCGACGCCGCCGCGCGCCGTCCCGCCCACCGGGCCGGTCACAGGGCCGGTCACAGGGCCGGTCACAGGGCACCGGTCCGCTCGCGACGGGCGTAGCGGCGACCGAGGGCGTCGGTGAGCCGGGCCAGCGGGATGGTGAGGGCGACGAAGAAGAGGGCCACGACGACGTAGGGGGTGTAGTTGAAGTTGTAGTTGGTGTAGTCGCGGGCCACGAAGACCGCCTCGAAGACACCGATCGTGGAGGCCAGGGCGGTGTCCTTCTGCAGCGAGACGAAGTCGTTGAGCAGCGGCGGCACGACGCGGCGCACGGCCTGCGGCACGACGACGAAGCGCATGGTCTGGGTGCGCGAGAGCGCCAGCGCCTCGGCCGAGGCGATCTGGCTGGGGTGGATCGACTCGATGCCCGAGCGGAAGACCTCGGCGACGTAGGCGCTGTAGGAGATGACCAGGGCCGTGGTGGCCCAGAAGAACGGGCTGGTCGGCAGGCCCTGCAGCTGCAGGCCCGGCATGCCGAAGCCCATCAGCAGCACGAGCAGCAGCGTGGGGATCCCGCGCACCACGTCGGTGTAGGCCACCGCGAGCAGTCGCAGCGGCGCCAGCACCGGTGCGCGGGCGCCGCGCGCCAGCGCGATGAGCAGCCCGAGCACCAGGATGATCGGCTCGGCGATCATGAACATCGCGACGTTGATGAGGAAGGCGTCGGCGATGTCGGGCAGCGAGGCGCGGGCGTGGAAGCCGTTGAAGAACGACTCGCGCACCCGCTCCCAGCCCGGCGAGGTCACCAGCAGCAGGCCCAGGCCGGCGAAGAAGACGACCAGCGCCGTGGTCGCGACGCCGATCGAGCGGCGCCGCAGGGCACGGCGTACGGCGCGCCGCTCGAGCTCGCGCTCGCTCGGGGTCCAGGTGGCGCCGCCCGCGGGAGCGCCGGTCGGGGACGTCACTGGAGCTGGGGGACGTCCACGACGTCGGAGAGCCAGCGCTGCTCGAGGTCGGCCAGGGTGCCGTCGTCGTCCATCTGGGCCAGCGCGGCGTCGACGCAGGGCACGAGGTCGCTGCCCTTCTCGAAGAGCATCCCGAACTCCTCCTGCTCGCCGGTCTCGGGCTGGAACTGCCCCACGAGCACGCTGTCGGGGATCTCGACGGCGGAGATGTAGAAGGCGGTGGGCAGGTCGGCGAGCACGGCGTCGACCTGGTCGTTCTGCAGGGCCTGCTTGGCGGCGTTGGTGTCCTCGAAGACCACGGCGTCGGCCTCGGGCTGGATGACGTCGCGGATCGCGGTGAGCGAGGTGGTGCCGGTCTGCGCGCCGAGCCGCAGACCCTGCAGGTCCTCCAGGCTGGTGGCCTCGGCGCCTGCGGTGCCCTCGAGGGCGATGACGGCCTGGGCGGCGGAGTAGTAGCCGGAGGAGAAGTCGACGACCTCGGCGCGGGCCGGGGTGATCGAGATCTGGTTGATGTCGAGGTCGAAGTCCTTGGGGCCCGGCTTGTAGCTGGAGTTGAAGGGCACCGTCTGCCAGGTGACCTCGTCGGCGCCGAAGCCCAGGCGGTCGGCGACCTCGTAGGCCACCGCCGACTCGAAGCCCTCGCCGTTGGTCGGGTCGTTGTCGGTGAACCACGGGTCGTAGGCCGGGGAGTCGGTGCCGACGGTCAGCGTGCCGTCGGAGACCAGGGTCGCGCCCGCGGCGCACTCGGCCGGGTCGAGGTCGGCGGCCGGCGTGGCCTGCGCCGAGGAGGTGTCGTCGCCGGACCCGCCCGCGCTGCCGGACTCCTCGACCGGGGCGCAGGAGACGGCGAGCAGCACGAGGGGCAGGGACACGAGGGAGGCCGTCCGGCGCAGCAGCATGGACGAATCGTAGGTCGCGCCGGGCCGGTCGCGGTCACGACGGGTCCGCGCCGGGACGCCGGTCACGTCCCAGGGACGCGCCGGGGGTCCTCCGAGGGATGACGAGCCCCCCTCTTGCAACTCGTTGCATAGGTACGTCACCATGACCGCATGGCCCTCGAGCATGCCCTTCTCGTCGCGCTGCGCGAGCAGCCCGCGGCCGGACTCGAGCTCGCCGGGCGCTTCAGCCGCTCGATCGGCTTCTTCTGGTCGGCCACCCACCAGCAGATCTACCGCGTGCTGGCCCGCATGGAGGCCGACGGCTGGGTGGAGGCCACCCCCGTGCCGCAGGCCGGGCGACCCGACAAGAAGGAGTACGCCGTCACCGCGGCCGGGCGCGAGACGCTCGCCGCGTGGCTGGCCACCCCCGTCGGCGCCGAGCCCATGCGCTCGGAGCTGGCCGTCAAGCTGCGCGGCGCCTCCTTCGGCGAGCGCGAGGCCGTGCTCGACGTCGTGCGCGCCGACCTGGCCGACCACCACCTGCGCCTGGACCACTACCGCCAGCTGATGAAGCGCGACTACCCCGAGCCCGGCCGGCTCACCGGCCTGGCCCTCGACCAGTACCTCGTGCTGCGCGGCGGCGTGCGGCTCGAGGAGTTCTGGACCCAGTGGCTCGAGGAGTACCTCGACGCCCACACCCGCCCCACCACGGAGGACGACCGATGACCGCCCAGACCCCGCAGCCCGAGCAGCCCGAGCAGCCCCGGCACCCGCTGCTGCTCTCCCCGCTCACCCTCGGCGCGGGCGCCGACGCGCTCACGCTGCGCAACCGGATCGTCATGGGCTCCATGCACACCGGCCTGGAGGACAGCGCGCGGGACCTGCCGGCGCTCGCGGCGTACTTCCGGGAGCGTGCGCGCGGCGGCACCGGCCTCATCGTCACCGGCGGCTACGCCCCCAACCGGCGCGGCTGGCTCAAGCCCTTCGCCTCCGAGCTGACCTCGCGGCGTCAGGCCCGCAGCCACCACCAGGTCACCGACGCGGTGCACGAGGAGGGCGGGGCGATCGCGCTGCAGGTGCTGCACGCGGGCCGCTACGGCTACCACCCCTTCAGCGCCTCCGCCTCGAGGCGCAAGTCGCCGATCACGCCCTTCACGCCCTCGGCGATGTCGACGCGCACCGTCGACCGCACCGCCTCCGACTTCGCCGACGCCGTCGGCCTGGCCCGCGAGGCGGGCTACGACGCCGTCGAGATCATGGGCTCCGAGGGCTACCTCATCAACCAGTTCCTCGCCGCGCGCACCAACGACCGCACCGACGCGTGGGGCGGCTCGGCGAGCAAGCGGATGCGCTTCCCGGTCGAGGTGGTGCGCCGCGCCCGCGAGGTCGTCGGCGACGACTTCCCCATCGTCTACCGGATCTCGCTGCTCGACCTGGTCGAGGACGGCCAGACCTGGGAGGAGACCGTCGAGCTGGCCCACCTGCTCGAGCAGGCCGGCGTCACCGTGCTCAACACCGGCATCGGCTGGCACGAGGCCCGCGTGCCCACGATCATCACGCAGGTGCCGCGCGGGGCGTGGCGCTCGATGACCGCCCGGCTCAAGGCGGCCGTGTCGGTGCCGGTCTGCGCCTCCAACCGGATCAACACCCCCGACCTGGCCGAGGCCGTGCTCGCCGCCGGCGAGGCCGACCTCGTCTCGATGGCCCGCCCGCTGCTGGCCGACCCCGAGTTCGCGCTCAAGACCGCCCAGGGCCGCGCCGACGAGATCAACACCTGCATCGCCTGCAACCAGGCCTGCCTCGACCACGCCTTCGGGAACCAGAAGGCCTCCTGCCTGGTCAACCCCCGCGCCGGGCGCGAGACCACCCTGGTGCTCACCCCCACCCGCCGCCGCGCCGGCGTCGCCGTCGTCGGCGCCGGCCCCGCCGGGCTGGCCACCGCCGTCTCCGCCGCCGAGCGCGGGCTGGCCGTCACCCTCTTCGAGGCCGGCCCCGAGCTGGGCGGACAGTTCCGCCTGGCCATGGCCGTGCCCGGCAAGGAGGACTTCGCCGAGACGCTGCGCTACTACCGCCGCCGCCTCGACGTGCTCGGCGTCGACGTGCGCCTCTCCACCCGCGCCGGGGTCGCCGACCTCGCCGGCTTCGACGAGGTCGTCGTCGCCACCGGCGTCACCCCGCGCGTGCCCGACCTCGAGGGCGTCGAGCACCCCAGCGTCGTGTCGTACGCCGACGTGCTCGCCGGTCGCGTCGTGCCCGGGCGCCGCGTCGCCGTCGTCGGCGCCGGCGGGATCGGTGTCGACGTGAGCGTCTGGCTCACCCACGACCCCAGCGAGGACCTCGACGACTGGCTGGCCCACTGGGGCGTCGGCGACCCCTCCCTGCACCGCGGCGGACTCACCGAGCGCAAGCCCCGCGAGCCGCAGCGCGAGGTCACCCTGCTGCAGCGCAAGACCACGATGATCGGCAAGGACCTCGGCAAGACCTCCGGCTGGGCCCACCGCGCCGTGCTCAAGCAGTCAGGGGTCACCCAGGTCGCCGGCGCCACCTACCACCGCGTCGACGACGCCGGCCTGCACTACTCCGTCGACGGCGTCGAGACCGTGCTCCCCGTCGACCACGTCGTGCTCTGCGCCGGCCAGGAGTCGGTGCGCGACCTCTACGACGACCTCGTCGCCGCCGGCGTCACCGCCCACCTCGTCGGCGGCGCCGACGTCGCCGCCGAGCTCGACGCCAAGCGCGCCATCGAGCAGGGGACCCGGGTGGCGGCGGGGCTCTGAGGCCGCTGCGGGTTTCACCAGCCGGCTGGTGAAACCCGCACTGGTCGGCCCGTGCGCGGGCCGACCAGTGCGGGTCCGGGCCGACAGCTGGGACGCAGGTGGCTGGTGGGACTCCGGCTCCCGCCCTCGCGCGGTCTCGCGCGGCGGGGCCGGCGTGCGGGAAGTGGCGGCGAACGACACGTCCACCGGCCTCGGGCTCGTCGTATGCCGCCACTCCAGCCCTCGGCACCGGTACGGCGCGGCGGGTTCACCGGTCGGCTGGTGAAACCCGCACCTGTCGGCCCAGACCCGCACGGGCCGACGGACCCGAGGGCTGCCGAGCAACACCGACGCGGGCCCGCGCGATCACCCGCCGCGGCGCTGAGGCCGGCGGCCGGGAAGTGGCGGCGAACGACAGGTCCACCGGCCTCGGGCTCGTCGTATGCCGCCACTTCAGCGCGGTCCCGGCGCGCCCCCGGTACGGCGCGGCGGGTTTCGCCGGTCGGCTGGTGAAACCCGCACCTGTCGGCCCAGACCCGCACGGGCCAACGGGGTCGCGGGGTCAGCCGAGCAGGGCCGCGCGGGCGTGGGTGGACCAGAGGCCCACGTGGGGGTCGGTGGCGGCGGGCCGGTGGTCGAAGGCGTAGGTGAGCGCGACGCCGCGCATGCTGGTGTTGAGCAGCTCCCGCGTCGCGGCGTACGACGGGAGCGCCACGAGGTCGGCGCCGAGCATGCGGTCGGTCGCGGCGCGCACCTGCTCGCCGACCGCGCGCTCGGCGGGGCGCAGCGCCTGCGCGAGGGCGGGGGTGTGACGTGCGGCGAGCCAGAGCTCGGTCGCGGCCCAGAAGTAGTCCTCGCGGTAGGTCGACCACAGCACCACGACGGCGGCGTCGATGCGCTCCCCGGGGTCGGCCGGCCACGTGGTCCGGGCGCCGAGGGCGGCGATGCGGGCCGTGGCGAGGTGGGCGACGGCGGCGACGAGCAGGTCGTCGCGGGACGGGTACTGGTGCAGCAGCCGCCCCCGCGACACCCCGGCCAGCTGCTGGATGCGCAGCGTCGAGGCTCCGGCGTAGCCGTGCTCGACCAGCGCCCGCACGGCCGCGTCGAGGACCTGCTGGCGGGTGACCAGGCTCGGACGGCGGGTGGCGCGCCCGACCGCCGATCCGCCAGCGCCGCCAGCGCCGCCAGCGCCAGCAGCTCCAGCCGCTCCAGGCGCTCCAGGCGCTCCAGCCGCGCCACGGAGACCGACCGCGTCCCCCTCGGAGCTCCCGCTGCCCCCGCGGGGACCCGCGCCGCCGCCGCTGCTGCCGGCCCCGCGGGGGGCCCCGGCGCGCCCGGACGAGCCCTCGCCGGTCCCGGTGCTCCTCGCGCTTGCGGCGCCGCTCCGGCGGGGACCCTCGCCGTCGCTCCGGCGGGGCCCCTCGATGCCGTCGCCGGCCACGCTCAGTCCAGCGGGTCGAGGAACAGGTCGGCCTCGAGGGGGCCGTCGCCGGGGCCGGCGCGGTAGCCCGAGAGGTCGGTGACGCCCTCCTCGGCGAGCACCTCGTCGTCGATGTAGAAGTGACCGGTGCAGGCGCGCGGGTCGCGGGCGAGGATCGCGTGGGCGGCGTCGGCGACGATCTCGGGGGTGCGCGAGCGGGCGACGGCCTCGTCGCCGCCGAGCAGGTTGCGCACGGCGGCGGTGGCGATCATGGTGCGCGGCCACAGCGAGTTGGCGGCGATGCCGCGGTCCTTGAGCTCCTCGGCGAGGCCGAGGGTCACCAGGCTCATCGAGTACTTCGCCATCGTGTAGGCGAGGTACTTCCCCGCCCACCGCGGGTCGAGGTCGAGCGGCGGCGAGAGCGTCAGCACGTGGGCGTGCTCGGAGCGCTCGAGCCACGGCAGCGCGGTCTTCGACAGCAGGAACGTGCCGCGGGCGTTGATGGCCATCATCAGGTCGTACTTCTTCATCGCGATGTCGCTGGTCGACGACAGGTCGAGCGCGGAGGCGTTGTTGACCACGACGTCGATGCCGCCGAAGCGCTCGACGGCCTGGTCGACGGCCGACCGCACGTCCTCCTCCTTGCGTACGTCGCCGACCACCGCGAGGGCCTGCCCGCCGGCGGCCTCGATCTCGGCCGCTGCGGTGTGCACCGTGCCCTCCAGGCGCGGGTCGGGCTCGGCGGTCTTGGCCAGCATCACCACGTTGGCGCCGTCGCGGGCCGCGCGCAGCGCGATGGCCAGGCCGATGCCGCGGCTGCCGCCCGACATCAGCAGGGTGCGGCCGGCGAGCGGGGCGGCTCCTGCGGCGGCGGGGGACGCGGGGGTGGGGTCTGCGGGCACGGGGAGTCTCCTCGGGTCGGTGTCGGGCCACGGTAGGAGGCGAGGGCCATGACGGTCAACGCTGACTGTTATCGAGGGCGGCGTCCGCAGCACGCGAGGGGGGTCCACCGGACGCGCGCCCCGCCCCGCCCTCACCGCCCCCACCACCCGCTCCGCCCGCACCGCCCGCACCGGCGCCGCCGGCGGCAGACCGCCGGGCCCGGACGCTAGCGTCGGGGCATGATCCGCGACCTCACCGACGCCGAGGCGCGCGCAGCGCTGGTCAACAAGTGGGCCGTGCCCGACGACGTGCTGCCGGCCTGGGTGGCCGAGATGGACTACGCGGTGGCGCCGGCCATCACCCGCGCGCTGCACGAGGCGGTGGAGCGCGGCGTGACCGGCTACCCCGCGCTCGAGCACGACGGCGGCGCGCTCGGTGCGTCGTACGCCGGGTTCGCGCGGCGCCGCCACGGGTGGGAGGTCGACCCCGGGCTGGTGCTGCCGACCGTCGACGTCAGCGCCGGGGTGCGGCTGGTGCTCGACGCGCTGAGCGACCCCGGCCCCGTGGTGCTGCCGCTGCCGGCCTACGCACCCCAGCTGGACCTGCCCGGGGTGACCGGACGCGAGCGGTGGGACCTGCCGGTGACCCCCGACGGCGACGCCTACACGCTCGACCTCGACCACCTCGAGCGGCTGCTGGAGCGCGGGGCGCGCACCCTGCTGCTGACCCAGCCGCACAACCCCTGCGGCCACGTGCCCACCCGTGCGGAGCTGGAGGCCGTGCGCGACCTGGTGGTGCGCCACGGTGCGCGGGTGGTCAGCGACGAGATCCACGCGCCGCTGGTGCTGCCCGGCGCCGAGCACGTGCCGTACCTCTCGCTGGAGGGCACCGCCGACCACGCCGTGGCCCTGGTGGCGGCGAGCAAGGCCTTCAACACCGCGGGGCTGAAGTGTGCGCAGGTGGTGAGCGGCGACGCCGCCACCCACGCCCGGCTCACGGCGGTGCCGATGGTGCGCAACGACTCCTGGTCCTCCCTCGGCGTCGTGGCCTCCGTGGCGGCCTACACCGAGGGCGACGCGTGGCTCGACGCGCTGCTGGTGCGCCTCGACGAGCAGCGCACCCTGCTGGCCGACCTGCTGGCCGAGCACCTGCCGACGGCGCGGATGCGGCCGCTGGAGGCGACGTACCTCGCCTGGCTCGACCTGCGGTCCTGCGGCCACGACGACCCGGCCGCGGTGGCGCTGGAGCGTGGGCGGGTGCGGCTGGCGCCCGGCCACGACTACCACCCCGGGCTGGCCGGTCACGCCCGGCTCAACGTCGCGACCAGCGCCACCCGGCTGTCGGAGATCGTTCGTCGCCTGGCCGTGGCGCTGTCACCTCGTTGATCCGCGGGGGCGTCTGACTGGGGCCATGACCCTCCCGGCGACGCCCGCGACCGACCGGCCGACGGGCCGGCCCTCCCCCGCCACCGGCACCGGCACCGGCACCGGCACCGTCGAGCTGCCGCCCGAGTCGCGCCAGCGCCTCGTGGTGATCGGCTGCGGGTACCTCGGCGCCACCCACGCCGCCTGCATGGCTGAGCTGGGCCACGAGGTGCTCGGCGTCGAGGTCGACCCCGCGCGGCTGTCCTCACTGCAGGCCGGGCGGGTGCCCTTCCACGAGCCGGGCCTGGCCGAGCTGCTGGCGCGCCACGTGGCCTCGGGGCGGCTGCGGTTCACCGACTCCTACGCCGAGGCCGGGGCCTTCGGCGACGTGCACTTCGTCTGCGTCGGCACCCCGCAGCGCGGCGACAGCCTCGGCGCCGACACCTCCCACGTGGAGGCCGCGGTGGCGTCGCTGGCCCCCCACCTCGCCCGGCCCGCCCTGGTCGTCGGCAAGTCCACGGTGCCGGTCGGCACGGCCGCCTCGCTGGCCGCCACCCTGGCCGCGCTCTGCCCGGCCCCCGACGACGTGGACCTGGCCTGGAGCCCGGAGTTCCTGCGCGAGGGCTTCGCGATCGCCGACACCCTGCGCCCCGACCGGGTCGTGGTCGGCGTCGCCTCCGAGCGGGCCGAGAAGCTGCTGCGCGAGCTCTACGCCCCGCAGGTCGACGCCGGCTGCCCGCTCGTGGTCACTGACCCCGCGACCGCCGAGCTGGTCAAGGTCGCCGCCAACGCGTTCCTGGCCACCAAAATCTCCTTCGTCAACGCCGTCAGCGAGGTCTGCGAGGCCGCCGGCGCCGACGTCGTCGACCTCGCCGAGGCCCTCGGCCACGACGCCCGCATCGGCCACCGCTTCCTGCGCGCCGGGATCGGCTTCGGGGGCGGCTGCCTGCCGAAGGACATCCGCGCCTTCGTCCACCGCGCCGGCGAGCTCGGGGTCGAGGACACCATGTCCTTCCTGCGCCAGGTCGACGCCATCAACCAGCGCCAGCGCCAGCGCGTCGTGCAGCTGTCCACCGCCCTGCTCGGCGGCAGCGTCAGCCGCACCCGGATCGCGGTGTGGGGCGCGGCCTTCAAGCCCGACAGCGACGACGTGCGCGACTCACCGGCCCTCTCGATCGCCGGCAGGCTGCACCTGCGCGGCGCGACCGTCACCGTGCACGACCCCGCCGCGGGCGGCACGGCGCGCGCGGCGTACCCGACGCTGACCTACGCCGACTCCCCGCTCGAGGCCTGCCGCGACGCCGACCTGCTGCTGCACCTGACGGAGTGGAGCGACTACCGCGAGGTCGACGTGGCCGAGGTGGGCCGGGTCGTGCGGCGCAAGCAGCTGCTTGACGGGCGCAACGCACTCGACGCCGCGCTGTGGCGCGAGCACGGGTTCACCGTGCGGGGGATGGGCCGCCGGCCCTGAGCGGCGGCGGCCGGACCCCTCGGCTCAGACGTTGAAGCGGCCGCGGCGCCGCACGAGCGGGCGGGGGGCCTGGGGGAGCCAGGTGCGGGTCACGTGGTCGATCACGTGCACGCCGGGGGGCGCCTCGATGCGATGCAGGCCGAGCAGCTCCTCGCCGCGGCCCTCGCTCAGGGCGGTGAAGACCTCCCACTCGCGCCGCTTGCGGGGGGCGCGGGAGGAGTCGAAGTCGGTGGTCGAGGTCCAGTGGGTGAACTCGTCGCGGTCGAGCCACTTCAGCTCCACGACCATCCCCTCGGGGGCGATGATGCGGTCGGAGTCGTCGGGGAACTCGCGCACCTCCCACTCGAAGGCCTTCACGAACGTGAACTCCGGGCCCATCGGGTAGACCCACGGCTCCAGGAAGCGGTAGCCCAGGTCGAGCCAGGCCACCGAGTCGCTCTCGACGGTGAGCGGGTGGCGCGGCAGGGCGACCACGGCCCCCGACTCCTCCAGCTGCCACGACAGGTCGGCGAGCAGGGCGACGCCCTCGCGGGTGAGCACCATGTCGCCGTCCCACTTCATCGAGTAGGACGTGCGGACCTGGGAGAGCGACCAGTTGTAGAAGTGGGTCAGCGAGTGCACCGAGTCGGGCGGGGTGGCGAGGTGCTCGGTGCCGGCCCGGGCGACCTGGAAGGGGTAGTCGAGCACGGTGAGCCGCTCACCGGCGCCGAGCTCGTCGGCGATGCGGCGGGCCTCCTCGGCGGTGCCGTCGTCGGAGAGGTTGTCGACGACGATGACGTGCTGCACCGCCTCGAGCATCCCGGGCAGCACCCACGGCAGGTTGTGGGCCTCGTTGCGCATCCGGAAGACGCAGGTCAGCCCGGGGGTGAGCCGGCCCTGGCGCCACGGCCAGCGCACGTCGTAGGTCGGGTCGCCCTCCAGGCAGGGGATGTCGGCGCCGCGCACCGGGCTCATCGCGACCTGCCCGCGGCCTTGCGCAGGCCCCGGCGCACCGAGGGCGGCACCAGGGCGCGGATCTTGTGGGGCACCTTCTCGGCGCGCCCGCCGCCGGCGGCGCTCGAGGTCTGCGGCGGCGCGACCTTGGCCAGGGCCTCGCGGCGCGCGGCGAGCGCGGCCGACTCGGCGATGGCGGCCGACTCGTCGTAGAGCTCGGCGTAGGCGGCGCGCAGCTCGTCGAGCCGCTCGTGGGTCGCGGCGACGTCGCCGTCGTCGTCGGCGAGCCGGTCGAGGGCCAGCCACGACTCCTGGGCGATCTCGCGCAGGCGCCGCGGCACCTCGACGTCGTCCCAGGTCAGCTGCACGCGGCGCAGGTTGGGGTCGATGAACTGGTGCACCGCCCGGATGTCGTTGGCCGAGGCCGACTTCACCGCGTCGAGGTCGAAGCGCTGCCCGACGCCGAAGACCGGCACCGTCCAGTCCTGGAGCAGGTCGCCGTAGCGCACGAAGGCGCGCACCGAGCCGCGGGTGGAGCGCTCGGTGTGGAGCATCATGTTGACCCAGGCGGCGGTGCGGCTGATCTCGCCGAACTTCGAGGAGTAGTACTTCTGCTTGCTCCCCACGACCTCGGTCGGCGGGCGGAGCATGGTGACGTACGCCGGCGTCGCGTCGCAGCGCAGCGCGGCCGCGCGCCACAGGCCGAGGAACCACGCCATGCGCGGGTCCTTCACGACCAGCTCGGGACCGCCCTCGACGAACTGCTCCTCCAGCCAGGTGTGCAGCCGGGTGCGCAGCGGGCCGAAGGTGGCCAGCTTGCCCGACTCGAACCACGCCGAGGGCCGGCCGTCGGAGACCTGCACGTTGCAGCGCTTGAGCAGCTCGTCGTGGAAGTCGACGACCCACTGCGGCTCGCCGAAGCCCTTGGGGTTGGTCTCGTCGGCCACGACCTCGGGCTGGGGCACGTGCATGCCGAGCGCCTGGAGGGTGCCGGCCATGGTGCTCGTGCCGCTGCGGCCCGAGCCGACCACGAAGACGATCCGGCGGGGCACGGGCGGCGCGTCGGCCAGCGGGTCGGCCAGCGGGTCGGCCGTCGCCCCGTCCGGCGCGGCGGCCGTCGCGG
>NZ_CAKASO010000037.1:0-42933 GCF_916862475.1 Nocardioides sp. Leaf374 | reverse complement strand
CAGCGCGACGCCCGCGAGGGCGCGCGCGTGGCCGCGGTGGTCACCGCGGTGCGCTCGGGCGACCGCGCCACCAGCACCCGGCTCCAGGCGCCCGCGAGCGCCCTGACCCCGTCGGGATCGCTGGCGGCCCTGCGCGAGGCGGTCGAGCTGGGCCTGAGCGTGCTCATCGGCTACGTCGACAACCACGGCACCCGCACCGAGCGGATCGTCGACCCGCTCGCGGTGGAGGGCGGACAGCTCACCGCGCGCGACCACCGCGTCGACGACGTGCGGACCTTCGCGGTGCACCGGATCACCACGGTCAAGCCCGTCGAGCCCGGCGCCGCCGGCTCGTAGGCTGGGCGCCATGGACGTCGCGGGCCACGCCGAGCAGGCCGCCCGGCTGGTCAACGCCACGGTGCTCGACGTCGACGACCTCGTCGCTGTGCTCTCGGAGCGCCCCGCGCTGGCCGCGCGGGTGACCGACCGCGACTGCATGCTCGTGCGGCGGCTGCAGCGCGACCTCGACCCCGTCTTCCGGGCGGCCGCCGAGGGTCGCGACGCGGCCGCCGTCGAGGCCCTCGACGCCCTGCTGGCCGCGCACCCGGTCACCCCGCGACTCACGCCCGACCCGCACGCGCCGTCGGGCCTGCGCCTGGCCGTCGGGGGTCGCTCCGACGCCGTGGCCGAGCAGCTCCTCGCCGAGTCGCTGGTGGGCCTGGCCACCCTGGTGGCCGACCTCGGCGCCGCCCGGCTCGGCGTGTGCGGGGAGCCGCGCTGCTCGCAGGTGTGGGTCGACACCTCCTCCAACCGCTCCCGGCGCTACTGCTCCGGGCGGTGCGCCTCGCGGGTCCACGTGGCCGCCCACCGCGCGCGACGGCGTACGCCGGCCTGAGCCGACCGCCCGCCGCCCGGCGGCTCCGTAGACTCGCCAGGTGAACGACGGCCCCCTCATCGTCCAGTCCGACAAGACCCTGCTGCTCGAGATCGACCACGAGCGGGCGCAGGACTGCCGCAAGGCGATCGCCCCCTTCGCCGAGCTCGAGCGCTCCCCCGAGCACGTGCACACCTACCGGCTCACGCCGCTGGGGCTGTGGAACGCACGCGCCGCGGGACACGACGCCGAGCAGGTCGTGGACACGCTGCTGGAGTACAGCCGCTACGCCGTGCCGCACTCGCTGCTGGTCGACGTGGCCGAGACCATGGCCCGCTACGGCCGGCTGCGCCTGGAGAAGCACCCGGTGCACGGGCTGACCCTGGTCAGCTCCGACCGACCCGTGCTCGAGGAGGTGCTGCGGGCCAAGAAGATCGCCGGCATGATCGGCGCCCGCCTCGACGATGACACCGTGGTGGTGCACGGCTCCGAGCGCGGCAACCTCAAGCAGGCGCTGCTCAAGCTGGGCTGGCCGGCCGAGGACTTCGCCGGCTACGTCGACGGCGAGGCCCACCCCATCGACCTCGACGAGAGCGAGTGGCACCTGCGCGACTACCAGCGCGACGCCGCCGACTCCTTCTGGCACGGCGGCTCCGGCGTCGTCGTGCTGCCGTGCGGCGCCGGCAAGACGCTGGTCGGCGCGGCCGCGATGGCCCACGCCAAGGCCACCACGCTGATCCTGGTGACCAACACCGTCTCGGCGCGGCAGTGGAAGGACGAGCTGGTGAAGCGCACGTCGCTCACCGAGGACGAGATCGGCGAGTACTCCGGGGCGATGAAGGAGATCAAGCCGGTCACCATCGCGACCTACCAGGTGCTCACGCTGCGCCGCAAGGGCGCCTACCCCCACCTCGAGCTGCTCGACGCCCGCGACTGGGGCCTCATCGTCTACGACGAGGTGCACCTGCTGCCCGCGCCGATCTTCCGGATGACCGCCGACCTCCAGGCGCGCCGGCGCATCGGCCTCACCGCGACCCTCGTGCGCGAGGACGGCCGCGAGGGCGACGTCTTCTCCCTCATCGGGCCCAAGAGGTACGACGCGCCCTGGAAGGACATCGAGTCGCAGGGCTGGATCGCGCCGGCCGACTGCGTCGAGGTGCGGGTCTCGCTGCCCACCGACGAGCGGCTGGTCTACGCCACGGCCGAGCCCGAGGAGCGCTACCGCCTGGCCGCCTGCACCCACCACAAGGTCGACGTGGTGCGCGAGCTGGTCGCCCAGCACCCGGGCCAGCCCACCCTGGTCATCGGGCAGTACATCGAGCAGCTCGACGAGCTCGCCGCCGCCCTCAACGCCCCGGTCATCAAGGGCGAGACGACGGTCAAGGAGCGCCAGCGCCTCTTCGAGGCCTTCCGCTCGGGCGAGATCGGCCTGCTGGTGGTGAGCAAGGTGGCGAACTTCTCCATCGACCTGCCCTCGGCCGAGGTGGCCATCCAGGTGTCCGGCTCCTTCGGCTCGCGCCAGGAGGAGGCCCAGCGCCTGGGCCGGCTGCTGCGGCCCAAGAGCGAGGGCAAGACCGCGCACTTCTACACGATCGTCTCGCGCGACACCGTCGACGCGGAGTTCGCCCAGAACCGCCAGCGCTTCCTGGCCGAGCAGGGCTACGCCTACCGCATCGTCGACGCCGAGGACCTGCCCGCCTGAGGAGGGCCCCGCCGGGGCCGCCGGCCGGGTCAGCCGGCCGGGTCAGCGGCCGCGGCGGGCCCGGCGCACCAGCCACACGACGAGACCGAGCACCGCGAGCACGAGCACGACGGCCACGGCGATCTCCGCCGGGGCGGGCAGCAGCGGGTCCAGCCCGCCGTCGTCGGTGACGGTCAGGAGGCGGGCGGTCGACAGGCGCACGGGCGCATCCTCGCCCGCCGCACCCCTGCACGCGCAAAACCGGGGGTGCCACCCGATTCCTGCTCCGTAGCGTCGCCGGTCGCCGGCCACCGTGGTCGGCGACCGATCAGGGGAAGGACGATGGAGAAGATCACCCCGAAGCTCCTCAGCTGGGCTTCCATCCTCGAGGACACCACCCGCGAGCAGGCGATGACGACGGCGCGCATGCCGTTCATCCACCCGCACCTCGCGCTGATGCCCGACGCCCACCTGGGTCTGGGGGCGACCGTCGGGTCGGTCATCCCGACCCTCGGCGCGATCATGCCCGCCGCCGTCGGCGTCGACATCGGCTGCGGCATGATCGCCGTGCGCACCCAGTGGACGGCCGACCGGCTGCCCGCCGACCGGCGCCCCGTGCGCGAGGCCATCGAGCGGGCGGTGCCGCTCTCGGCCGGCGGAGTCAACCGCCGCGTCAGCCGCGAGCACACCCGGCAGCGGCTCGAGCTGCTGACCCGCCTCGCCGAGCAGGCCGGCTTCGAGCCGGCGGCGTACGCCCGGCGCTGGGAGCTGCAGCTGGGCACCCTGGGCTCGGGCAACCACTTCATCGAGGTGAGCGTCGACGAGGAGCAGCGGGTCTGGCTCTTCCTGCACTCGGGCTCGCGCGGGGTGGGCAACCGGATCGCGCAGCACCACATCGCCGTCGCGCGCGACCTCTGCGAGCGCTGGTGGGTGCCGCTGCCCGACAAGGACCTCGCCTACCTCGTCGAGGGCACCGCGGAGCTCGACGCCTACGTCGCCCAGATGCGGTGGGCGCAGACCTACGCGCTGCTCAACCGCGAGGAGATGATGGACCGCGTCGTGCGCCAGGTCGAGGAGTGGGTCGGCGAGGCCGTGGTGCGCACCGAGGAGATCAACTGCCACCACAACTACACCGAGCGGGAGCGGCACTTCGGTCGCGACGTGTGGCTCTCCCGCAAGGGCGCCATCAACGCCGAGGCCGGTCGGCCCGGGCTGATCCCCGGGTCGATGGGCGCCGCCTCCTACGTCGTCGTCGGCAGGGGCGACCCGGTCTCGCTGCACTCCGCACCCCACGGCGCGGGGCGGGAGTACTCGCGGGCACGGGCCCGGCGCACCTTCACCCGCGAGCAGCTGCGGGAGGCGATGACGGGCATCGAGTGGCGCGACTCCGAGGCCTTCCTCGACGAGATCCCGGGGGCCTACAAGGACATCGACCGCGTCATGGCCGACGCCTCCGACCTGGTGGAGGTCAGACACGTGCTGCGGCAGGTGGTCAACGTCAAGGGCGACTGATCCGGGCCTACGGCGACTGGTACGTTGTTGCGCATTGTTCGCAACAACACGGGAGCGTCGTGACACCCACCGCCACCCCGTCCGCCCGTCCGGGCCCCGCCCCCGGACAGGCGGACGACCCGCTCGGCCTCCGCGCGCGGCGCCGGCGTACGACGCTGTGTCTGCTCGGCCTCGGGGCCGGGCTGGTCGCCACCGTGCTGGTCGGGGTGGGCGCGGGGGCGGTCGGCATCGACCCCGCCACCGTGGCGCGCATCGTGGGGCACCACCTGCTGGGCCTGCCCGGAGCGGCCTCCGTCGACCCCACCAGCGACGCCATCGTCTGGCAGGTGAGGCTGCCGCGGGTGGCGCTCGCCGTGCTGGTCGGCGCCGGGCTCGCCGTCTGCGGGGTGGCCCTGCAGGCCATGGTGCGCAACGTGCTGGCCGACCCCTACCTGCTCGGCATCAACTCCGGCGCCTCCACCGGCGCCGCGGCGGCCATCCTCTTCGGCCTCGGCGCCGGCCTCGGACAGCACGCGCTGCCCGCCAGCGCCTTCCTCGGCGCCGTGGCGGCCTCCGCGCTCGTGCTCGCGGTGGCACGCTCCGGCGGGCGGCTCACCTCGACCCGGATGCTGCTCGCCGGGGTGGCGGTGGGCTACGCGCTGTCGGGGCTCACCAGCTTCCTGGTCTTCGCCTCCGGCTCCGCCGAGGGCGCGCGGTCGGTGATGTTCTGGCTGCTGGGCTCCCTCGGACTGGCCCAGTGGGGCGCGCCGCTCGCGGTGGTCGCGGGCGTGGTGTCCCTCACCGTCGCGCTGCTGGCGGTGTGGGGGCGCGGGCTCGACGCGCTCGCCGTCGGCGACGAGACCGCCCACACCCTCGGGATCTCCCCCGACCGCTTCCGGACCCTCCTGCTGCTGGTCGTGTCGCTGTGCGTCGCGGTGCTCGTCGCCGCCGCCGGCAGCATCGGCTTCGTCGGCCTCGTGGTGCCCCACCTCGCGCGCCGCGCGGTCGGCGCGGGTCACGTGCGCGTCGTGCCGACCGCCGCGCTCATGGGCGCGATCCTGCTCGTCTGGGCCGACGTCGCCAGCCGCGTGCTCCTCCAGCCGCAGGAGATCCCGATCGGGATCATCACCTCGGTCGTGGGCGCCCCCTTCCTCCTGCTGCTCATCCGCCGCCTCCACGCCACCGCGGCCTGACCCCTCCCTCCCCGATCCCTCCCCACCTAGGAGACCCATGCCCCGCCCACGTGGCTCCGCCCTCACCGCCTCCGTCCTCACCGCCTCCGTCCTCGCGCTCGCCGGCTGCGGCACCTCGACCGACGCGTCGGGCAGCGCCTCGGGCGGCGAGCCGGTGACGGTCGCCAACTGCGGCAGTGACGTCACCTTCCCCTCCGCCCCGGAGCGGGTGGTGATGCTCAAGAGCGCCGCGGTGCCCTACCTGCACGACCTCGGCGTGCTCGACCGGGTCGTCGCCCGCGCCGGGCTCTACCCGTCGGAGTACTACGACGAGCAGACCCTCGCCGAGCTCGACGTGATCCCCGAGCTGACCAGCGACACCGACGCCGGCGGGCACCTGCAGATCTCCAAGGAGGTCGTCGTCGCCCAGCGGCCCGACCTCGTGCTGGGCGAGGTCGACAACCTCTCGCGCAGCAGCCTCGAGGCCGTCGACGTGCCACTGCTGGAGGAGCCGGCACTGTGCGAGACCGGCGGGAGCGAGCCCGGCTTCGACGACGTCTGGTCGCAGCTGGCGCTCTACGGCGAGGTCTTCGACCGTCCCGACGAGGCGGCCGCCGCCACCGCCGACCTGCAGGAGCGCCTCGCCGCCGTCGAGGCCGAGGTCGACGGGCCGTCGGGGCGCACGGCCGCCGTACTCTACCCCACGGTGGGCGGAGGCACGACGTACGCCTACGGCACCGGGTCGATGGCCCACCCGCAGCTGGAGGCCGCCGGCTTCGAGAACGTGTTCGGCGACGTCGACGAGCGGGTCGTCGAGGTCACCCTCGAGGAGCTGCTGGGCCGCGACCCCGACGTGATCGTGCTGCTCCACACCGACGGCGACCCCGCCGACGTCGAGGAGGCCCTGGTGGACCTCCCCGGCGCGGAGCGGCTCACGGCCGTGCGCGAGGGAGAGGTGATGACCCAGCTCTTCAACTTCACCGAGCCGCCGAGCCCGCTGGCCGTCGACGGGCTCGAGGCGATCGTGGCGAGGTTCGGGGAGTGATCACCGCGACCGGGGTCTCCTGGTCCTACGCCGGCCGCCCGGTCGTCCACGACGTCGACCTCCTCGCGCGGCCCGGCCGCGTGCTGGGGCTCATCGGCCCCAACGGCAGCGGCAAGACGACCCTGCTGCGCCTGCTGCACGGCGCGCTGCGCTCCCCCACCGGGCAGGTCGAGGTCGACGGCGACCCGGCCGCGTCGCTCGGCCCGCGGGAGGCGGCCCGGCGCCTCGCCGTCGTGGTGCAGGAGAGCGGCGGCGAGACCGCCCTGACGGTGGCGGAGATGGTCCTGCTGGGGCGCGGACCCCACCTGTCGACCTTCCAGCGCCTCGGGGCCGACGACCACGCGCTGGCCCTCGACTGCCTGCGCCGGGTCGGGGCCGACCACCTCGGCGCCCGCGCCTTCGCCGGGCTCTCCGGAGGCGAGCGGCAGCGCGTGCTCATCGCCCGCGCACTGGCCCAGCAGGCGACGCACCTGCTCCTCGACGAGCCGACCAACCACCTCGACGTGCGCTACCAGCACGAGGTGCTCGGCCTGGTGCGAGGGCTCGTCGAGGGCCCCGACCCGACCGCGGTCGTCGTGGTGCTGCACGACCTCAACCTGGCCGCCCGCTACTGCGACGACCTCGTGCTGCTCGGCGACGGCGCGGTCGTGGCCGCCGGGCCGGCCGGCACCGTGCTCGACCCGGCCGTCCTCGAGCCCGTCTACGGCATCGGCATCCGCCGGGTCGAGGTCGACGGCCAGGTCCACCTGCTCTTCCAGCCCACCGACCCGCCCGCCGACCCGCCCACCGACCGAGGAGCCCCCGCATGAGCGTCCAGGACCGCATGAACGACTACTGGAGCCGCCGGGCCCCGGCCTACGACGCCGGCCAGCACCGGCCCGAGCACCGGGGCCGCGACCGCGAGCTGTGGGCCGAGGTGTGGTCGGCGGCGCTGCCCCCGGCCCCGGCCGACGTGCTCGACCTCGGCTGCGGCAGCGGCTACGTCACCACCCTGCTCGCCGGGCTCGGCCACCGCGTCACCGGCATCGACCTGGCCGACGGCATGCTCGAGGTGGCGCGGCAGCGGGTCGCCGGGCTGCCCCCGACGACCCGTCCGCCGCGGCTGGTGCGCGGCGACATGGTCGCCCCCGACTTCCCGGACGACAGCTTCGACGTGCTCGCCGGGCGCTACGTGCTGTGGACGCTGCGCGAGCCCGGAGCCGCCCTGGGGGCCTGGCGCCGCGTGCTGCGCCCCGACGGGGTGCTGGCCATGGTGGACAGCACGTGGTTCCCCGACGGGCTCGGGAGCCACGGCAGCGAGGACTTCACCGGCTCCTACGACGACGGCGTGCGCGCGGCCCTCCCGCTGGCCGAGGCCACCAGCATCGAGGCCAGCGCCCAGGCGCTGCGCGACGGCGGCTTCCGCGACGTCGAGGTGACCCCGCTGACCGGGCTGCTGGAGCTCGACCGGGCCCACGGCGCGGCACCCGGGCACGACGTACGGCTGCAGTTCCTGCTGACCGCGCGCCCCTGACCGGCCCGGCCGGGCCGCCTCAGCCGCGGCCCCGGCGGTCGTCGTCGATGACCGACGCGCGGGCGACGTACTGGTCGGTCATCACGCCGTCGAGGGCCCAGGCGGTCAGCTGGAAGTCGTACCTGCGGGCCCCGCGCTCGTCGTCGGGCTGGTAGGCCAGCGGCACGACGCCACCGGTCTGCCCGGGGGCGAGGTCGAGCACGTAGCGCTCCAGCGAGCCGCGCGACTGACCGGTGGTGAGCACGAGCACCCGCGCCGGGCGGGTCAGGCCGGTGACCGTGAAGGGCAGGTCGACCGTGGCGGGCGCGGGGCCGTCGCCCTCGGGCCGGCGCACGTCGGCGAAGCTGATCGTGGCCATCCGCCGCTGCGGCACGGCGGCGAGGCCCTCGGGCGCGGCCGAGACGTCGGCGACCCAGACCCGCCCGTCGTCGCTGCGGGAGACCAGGTCGACCGCGGTGACGCGGGCGGGGTCGATGCCGGCGGCGGCGGAGGCGTCGACCAGCAGCGTCTGGCCCCAGATCTTGGTGCTGCCGCGCGGCAGCGCGCGCAGCACGCCGTCGCCCTCCGGGGTCACCACGGCGGTGGCGCCGTCGGCGTCGGTGAGGCGCACGTCGACCTGCACGTGGCCCAGCCGCGGGTCGACGAGGGTGCGCAGCTCGAGCCGACGCCCGGCGAGGTCGAGCGGCTCCTCCAGCACCAGTCCGGCGCGCTGGCCCGGGGCGTCCCACGACACCTCCAGGAAGCGGTGGGTCGGGGTGCGCTCGCCCGACGTGGTCCAGTGCGGGGTCACCTGGCCCGTGATGCCGCGCCCGCAGTCGGCGGCGCGCTGGGCGTAGGACGCGGTGCCGCGGCAGAAGCGCGAGGCCGCGCCGTCGGGCAGGGAGCGTCCGGCCTCGTCGCCGGGCGCGCGCACGTCGCGCCCGCCACCGACGGCGTGGCTGAGCACCTCGGCGTCGCCGGCCGACGCCGCGGTGACCCGCGAGCCGTCGAAGAGCGGCAGCACCGCGTCGTCGCCGGTGAAGAGCCGCACGGCCCCGGCGGTGTACGTCGCGCCCACCGCACGCTGCTCGGCGCCGTCGAGACGGCGCGGGTCGGCGGTGCCGCACGAGCGGTTCTCCCCGCCGAACCAGTCGTCGACCGACGGGGCCGCGGCCACGCCGGGGGTCCACTCGGAGTTGAAGAAGTTGTGGTTGGCGCCCAGCACCAGCACCGAGCTCTTCAGCGAGGTGTCGTCGGGGGCGACGTCACGGCCGTAGTCGGTGAAGCGCTGGCCCTGGAGGTCGAACACGTCGCCGTCGCAGGCCGGCAGCAGGGTCACGGTGGGCACGTAGGGCGCGGTCTGGGTGCCGAAGTCGGTCGGCGCGATGAGCACCTGACCGGCGACGCGGTAGGGAGCTGACAGCGGGATCTGGATCGAGGCGCGGTCCACGCCCTCGCCGCCGCGGCTGTGGCCCACCAGCACGACCCGGTCGAGGTCGACGTCGTGGGAGGGCGCCAGGTCGACCCAGTGGTCGAGGTGGCGCGCGATGATCTCGGCGCGGGCGTCGGCACCGCCGTCGTCGAGGCGGTAGTCCTGGGCGTTGATGCCGTTGACGCGGATCGAGACGGTGGCGTAGCCCTGGCTGGCCAGCAGCTCCTGGGTCTGCACGTAGCCCAGGTGGCTCGGGATCTCCTCGAAGCGGCCCGCGCAGGGCCAGTCGGAGCTGTAGGCGCGCGGTCGGTCCGGGTCGTAGCACACGCCGTGACGACCGTGCTGGAAGAGCACGAGCGGCCGGGGCCCGGTCGCGGCGTCGGCGGCGGGCTCGACCACGTGGCCGACCATCTCGACCGGCTCGGGCATCCCCGGCAGCTTGACCGGGTCGAGCTCGTAGTCGCTGGCGACAGTGGCGAACGGCCCGGCCACCCCGGGGTCGTCGGCGAGCTCGGCGAAGCCCTGCGTGTACGGCGCGGTGGCCGCGCGACCCGCGGCGAGCGGCGCGGTGGCCCGGGACGCGTCGAGCCCGGACTCGTCCAGGCGGTCGCCCGAGAGCAGCACGTCGAGGTCGGCGGGGTCGGGGCGCTGCGCGGAGCGCACCGTGGCGCTCACGGTGCGCCCGTCGGCGCTCACGGTCGGGGCCCCGAAGCCGAGGCCGGCGCCGGCGAGGGTCGGGCGGTCGGAGCCCAGCGGCAGCCGGCCCGGCGCGGTCCACGCCACGCGCCAGGTCACGGCGTCGACCCGCGACACCTGCCAGGTGCCGCGGTCGGCGGAGGTGGCGCCCGGCGCCGGCGGCGCGGCGGCGGTCGGGGTGGGCACGACGGCCGCGGCCGTCAACGGGAGCATGATGGCGGCGAGCGCCGCGGCGGCACGGCGGGTGGGGCGCTGGAGCACGGGTGGGGTCCGTTCGTTCGGGGTGGGCGGTCTGCCCACCGACTCCTAGACGCACGAGAGCGTCGTCCGGTTGCCTCGAGCACGCACATCCTGCGGCCGCACCGCCGCGGCGTCCACGCCTCATCGGGTTTTCGGCGCAGCGGCGCGGCTTCTCTACCCTTGTCGGAGTGAAGGCACTGCTGCTCGAGAACATCCATCCGCTCGCCGTCCAGATCCTCGAGGGTCGCGGCTTCGAGGTCGAGCTGCGCGCCGGCTCCCTCTCCGAGGACGAGCTCGTGGAGACGCTCCTCGGCGTCGACCTGCTCGGCATCCGCTCCAACACCCACCTCACCGAGCGGGTGCTCGACGCCGCCACCGACCTGCAGGCCGTCGGCTGCTTCTGCATCGGCACCAACCAGGTCGACCTGGCCGCGGCCGCGGCCCGCGGCCTGGCCGTCTTCAACGCGCCCTTCTCCAACACCCGCAGCGTGGTGGAGCTGGTCATCGGCGAGATCATCGCGCTGGCCCGTCGCCTGCACGAGAAGTCGGGCAAGATGCACGCCGGTGTCTGGGACAAGTCGGCCAAGGGCAGCCACGAGATCCGCGGCCGCACCCTCGGCATCGTCGGCTACGGCAACATCGGCACCCAGCTGTCCAACCTGGCCGAGTCGATGGGCATGCGGGTCATCTTCTTCGACACCGCCGACCGGCTGGCCCACGGCAACGCGCAGCGCATGAAGACCCTCGACGACCTGCTCGAGCAGGCCGACGTCGTCACGCTGCACGTCGACGGCCGCCCCGGCAACGCCGGCTTCTTCGGCCCCGAGCAGTTCGCGCGCATGAAGCCGCGCTCGCTGTTCATCAACGCCGCGCGAGGCATGGTCGTCGACAACGAGTCGCTGCGCGAGCACATCCTCTCGGGCCACATCGCCGGCGCCGCCCTCGACGTCTTCCCGATCGAGCCCAAGGCCCAGGGCGACCCCTTCGAGTCGCCGCTGCGCGGTCTCGACAACGTCATCCTCACCCCGCACGTCGGCGGCTCCACGCAGGAGGCGCAGGAGGAGATCGGCTTCTTCGTCGCCAACAAGCTCGCCGGCTTCGCCCTCGAGGGCCGCACCGAGCTGTCGGTCGACCTGCCCGCCGTCATGGCCCCGCAGCTGCAGAGCGGGCACCGGCTGGGCTACCTCCACGTCAACGTGCCCGGCGTGCTCGCCTCGGTCAACCGGCTCATCGCCGAGTCGGGCAGCAACGTCACCGGTCAGTACCTCGCCACCTCCGGCGAGCAGGGCTACGTCGTCACCGACACCTCCGACCCCGTCCCGGAGTCGGCGATCAAGGCCCTCGCCGACTCCGAGCACACGCTCTGGGTCCGCACCTGGTCGGCCTGAGCCCCACCGCCCCGTCCGTAGGCTCGGGGCATGGGGACCGCGAGGGTGAGCGTGCGCGACCGGCTGGGCCAGGCGCTGTTCGAGCGCGTGGCCGGGCCCGACGGCGCCAAGCAGAGCGACCGGATCCACAACCGGCCCGGGCCGCGGTGGTTCGAGCCCGACAGCGCGATCGTGCGGGTGCACAGCGACGCCTCGATGTTCATCGGCGGGATCCGGGCGCTGCTCCTGCAGACGCTGCACCCCGCGGCGATGCGGGCGGTGGCCGAGCACTCGGGCTACCGCGGTGACATGTGGGGCCGCCTGGCGCGCACGAGCACGTTCCTCGCCACGACCACCTTCGGCCACGCCGAGGACGCCCAGACCGCGGTCGACGTCGTGCGCCGCATCCACGCCAAGGTCACCGGCACGATGCCCGACGGCACGCCGTACGCCGCCTCCGACCCCCACCTGCTGAGGTGGGTGCACGTCGCGGAGGTCGACTCCTTCCTGCTGGCCCACCAGGTCTACGGCAAGCAGCCGCTCGACCAGGCCGGGCGCGACGAGTACGTCGCCCAGGTCGGGGTGATCGCCGAGCGGCTCGGCGTCGTCGACCCGCCGCAGACCGAGGCCGAGCTGCGCGAGGCGCTGGCCGCCTACCGCCCCGAGCTGCGCGGCACCCCCGAGGCGCGTGAGGCCGTGGGCTACCTGCTCTTCAAGCCGCCGCTCCCCCTGCCCGCCCGGGCGCCCTACGGCGTGCTGGTGGCCGCTGCCGTGGCGCTGATGCCGGTGTGGACCCGGCTGCCGCTGCGGCTGCCCTGGCTGCCGGTGGGCGAGCGGACCGTCGTGCGGGCGCTGGGCGGCCTGGCCACCGGCACCATCCGGTGGGCGATGACGCCCTCGCAGGCCGCCCGCGCCGCCGCCGACGCCTGATCCACCCCCGACCCGGGCTGGCACCGGTGGGTGCGTCCCCGTTGAATGGACCCATGGAACCTCCGCATCCGGACCTCTCCTCACGCTGGCCGCTCGCCGGCGCCACCGACGTGCGCGACGCACTGCTGGCCGCCTACGGCGACCCGAGCCGCGGCTACCACGACCTGCGCCACCTCGCCGAGGTGCTCGACCGGCTCGACGAGCTCGCCGCGCGGGGTGCGTCCTACCCGCAGCGTCCGGTGGTGCTCGCCGCGTGGTTCCACGACGGGGTCTACGACGGGGAGCGAGACGCCGAGGAGCGCTCGGCCGCCTGGGCCGAGCACGCCCTCGCCGCCCACCTGCCGGCCGAGGAGGTCGCCGAGGTCGTGCGCCTGGTCCGGCTCACCGAGACCCACCAGCCCGACGACGACGACCCCGCCGGCTGCGCCCTCTCCGACGCCGACCTGGCCATCCTCGCCGCGCCCCGTGCGCGCTACGACGACTACGTCGCCGCCGTGCGTCGCGAGTACGCCCACCTCGACGACGAGACCTTCCACGAGGGCCGAGCCCGGGTGCTGGAGAGCCTGGCCGAGAAGCCGGAGCTCTTCCACACCGCGCACGCCCGCCGCACCTGGGAGGCCCCGGCCCGCGCCAACCTCGACGCCGAGCTCGCCTCGCTGGGGGCCCGCACGGGCCGCTCCGAGGCCGTCAGCCGCTAGGGCGGCCGCGCCTCTGCGTCGTGCGCAGCCCGGCCGCGCGCAGCCGGGCGACGAGCTCGCGGCTGCTGACCGGCGTGGCACCGGCGGCCACGACGTGGTCGTACCACTCCGAGGGGACGTCGTAGTGGTCGCGGTCGAAGCCGCGCTCGGAGAAGCCCTGGGCCCGCGCGAAGGCGTGCAGCTCGTCGTAGGACGTGTCGCTGGCCAGGTGCGACCACAGCCGGCCGTGGCCGGCGGCGTTGGGCGGGTCGATGAGGATCATCGGGCGCTCACGCACCCCATCCTGGCACCGCGCGCCGCACGAGGTGCCCGAGCGCCCGCAGCGAGGCGGCCTCGTCGAGACCGCCCACGTCGAGGTCGAGGAGGTCGGGGCGCTGGCCGGTGAGCGCCTCGAGGCGCGAGATCCACAGCGCCGGACCCTGCTCGCCCTCGCCGTCGACCACGCCGGCGACAGCCTGCGCCAGCGGCGTCGAGTCCTCGCGCCGCGCGCACCGCGTGGCGACCTCGGACGCCGGTGCCCGCAGCAGCACCGAGCAGACGTCGGCCCCGGCGGCGTGTGCGGCCTGCTCGAAGCCGGCCAGGCCCGCGGGGTCGGCGAGCAGCTGCGGCAGCACGACGTCGCGCCCGCCGCGCAGGTGGGCCGTGACCATGGCGTGCGCGACGGGTCTGGCCACCTCCCCGGTGGCGGCGAAGTCCTCCCGCCACCCACCGACCCACGTGCGCAGCGCGTCGACGTCGAGCAGCAGCGTGCCCGGGTGGGCGTCCGCCCACCGGGCGGCGAGGGCCGACTTGCCGATGCCGGGCGGTCCGTTGAGGTGGAGGAGCAGGCTCACCCCTCGACCCGGTTGCCGTCGTCGTCCCAGTGGGCGGCGACCTTCTTCGAGGGCTGCACGCGCGGCGGCTCCCCCGGCATCTTGGGGTGGTCGGGCGGGTAGTTGAGCTCTCCGCCGGGCAGCTCCTCCCACAGGTCGAGCAGCGGCTGGAGCGAGCCCGCCGCGTCGTCGATGCCGGCCCACGGGTCGCCGTGCTCGCGCAGCCGCTCGGGCACCGTGACGATGTTGAGCTCGCGGGGGTCGCGCAGCTCGGCCAGCTCCTCCCACGACAGCGGGGTCGACACGGGCGCCCCGGGCAGCGGGCGCAGGGAGTAGGCGGAGGCGATGGTGCGGTCGCGGCAGTTCTGGTTGTAGTCGACGAAGATCCGCTGCCCGCGCTCCTCCTTCCACCAGTTCGTGGTGACGCCGGGGTCGCGGCGCTCGAGCTCGCGGCCCAGGCCGATGGCGGCGTGGCGCACGTCGGCGAAGTCCCACTCCGGGCGGATGCGCACGTAGACGTGCACGCCGCGGTTGCCCGACGTCTTGGGCCACCCGACCAGACCGAGCTCACGCAGCAGCGCGTCGGCGACGCCGGCGACGCGCACGGCGTCGGCGAAGGTCGTGCCGGGCTGGGGGTCGAGGTCGATGCGCAGCTCGTCGGGGCGGTCCTGCCAGCCCTCGACCGCGGGGTCGCGGCGCACCGGCCAGGGGTGGAAGGTGATCGTGCCCATGTGGGCGCACCACACCGGCACCGCGATCTCGGTCGGGCAGATCTCGTCGGCGGTGCGCCCCGAGGGGAAGGTGATGCGGGCGGTCTCGAGGTAGTCGGGCGCCCCCTTGGGCACCCGCTTCTGGTAGAACGCGTCGGCGTCCTTATCCTGCGGGCCCGTGGCCAGCCGCATGCCGGGGCGCACGCCGGAGGTCCAGCGCTCCAGCGCCGTGGGACGA
This sequence comes from Nocardioides sp. Leaf374, assembly GCF_916862475.1. NCBI lineage: Bacteria > Bacillati > Actinomycetota > Actinomycetes > Propionibacteriales > Nocardioidaceae > Nocardioides > Nocardioides sp. Leaf374. The sequence goes on along the minus strand of NZ_CAKASO010000037.1, from coordinate 28,076 downwards.
CCGCGCAGGGCCCGCATCAGCCCGTCGTCGACGGAGGCGACGTACTCCGCCACGCCCAGCTTGGTGATCTCCGGGGTGCGGTCGGTGGCCTCGAAGACCACTCGGTCGGGGCTCGAGACCCGCACGACGCGCCCGCCCGCCTGCACCTCGACCGCGCTCGCCTTCGCCATGGGCGCCACCGTAGCGGCGAAACCCGGTCGTGGCGGGCGGCGCACGCGCCGTAGCGTGACCACGTGCGCCCCGACCCCCTCTCCGATCCCCCTGCCGACCCCCACGCCGACCCCCACGCCGACCCCCATCCCGACCTGGTCTTCGACCAGCTCGACGTCCACAGCACCGACGCGGGCGTGCTCTCCCGCCTGCGGGCGTATGCCGACGCCTGGAGCCTGGGCTTCCACGAGGGCGGGCTCGACGACGACAAGCACCGCCGCTGGCTGGAGTCGACCCGCGCCGACGACGCGGTGCTGCGGGCGGTGTGGCCGCGCACCAGCCGGGTGGCGGGCACGCCGGCGCCGGTCGGCACCTTCACCAGCTGGCAGCACCAGGTCAACGTCGGTGGCGGGCGCCTGCTGCCGCTGCACATGATCACCGACGTCACCGTGGCCCCCACCCACCGCCGCCGCGGCCTCCTGCGCCGGCTGATGGGCGAGGACCTCGCCGAGGCCGCCGACCGGGGGCTGCCGCTGGCCGCCCTCACGGTCTCGGAGGGCTCCATCTACGGCCGTTACGGCTTCGGCGTGGCCACCCGCCGCCGGCGCATCGAGGTCGACCTCACGACCCGCTTCGCCCTGCGCGACCAGGTCGAGGACACCGGGGCGCTCGAGCTGGCCACGCCCGCCGAGGCCTACCCGGTGTGCCGCGCGGTCTTCGAGCAGGTCCTGGCCACGACGCGGGGCATGGTGGCGCGCCCGGCCCACCACGCGGTCCACGACAGCGGTGAGCACGACTGGGAGACCGGTGGCCCCGACCGCGCGTCGCGGGTGGCGGTGCACCTCGACCCCTCGGGCACGCCCGACGGCTACGTCCGCTTCCGTGTCAAGGACACCGACGGCGGGCTGGTGGAGGTGCGCGACCTGCAGGCCCTGACCCCGCAGGTGCACCTGCGGCTGTGGCGCTTCCTCGCCGACCTCGACCTGACCGCGAAGGCGCGCGCCATCGCCCCGGTCGAGGACCCGCTCGACCTCGCGCTCACCGACCCCCGGGTCGTCACCACCACCGAGGTGCGCGACGTGCTGTGGCTGCGCGTGCTCGACCCGGTCGCGGCGCTGGAGGCGCGGCCGTGGAGCGACGACGCGACGGTCGTGCTGGGCGTCGACGACCCGCTCGGTCACGCCGCGGGGACCTTCCGGGTCACCACCGAGCAGGGACGGGCACGGGTCGAGGCGACCGACGAGACGCCCGGCGTGCGGCTCGGCGTCGACACGCTCGGCGCCCTCTACCTCGGCGACCGCTCCGTGCTCACCGCGGCCGCCGCGGGTCGGGTCACCGGGTCCGACGTGGCGACGTGGGCCGCGATGGCCGACCACGCCGGTCCGGCCCCCTGGAACACCACCGGCTTCTGAGCGCCGCCGCCGGGGTCCGACACCGCGGGACCGGGGCTCCCCCCGGATGTCCCGGCTCCCGCGGCGCGGGGTCGGTGGGGCGGCCCTCAGCCGCGGGAGGCCTCGCCCAGCAGCGAGTTGGGGCTGAAGACCGGTCGGCGGTCCTCGTCCTCGGCGGTGGCGCGCACGAACTCGAAGCCCGACGTGGTGACCACCCGCCAGTGGTCGACCCGGGCGGCCAGGTCGGCCGCGCACGTCAGGTGCAGGGGCGGGGCGTGGAAGGCGTTGCGCCCGATCTCCAGGTCGTCGCCGACGAAGGCCACCGGGCGCCCCAGCGACTCCGCGCAGGCCCCGCAGATGCGGCTCAGGGCGCACTGGGTCACCCGGCGGGCGACGAGCTGGAGGTCGCCGGCGTCGTCGCGCTCCCAGGCGAAGGGAGCCTCGACGGCGTCGACGTCACGGCTGAGGCCCCGGATCATGACGCCTTCCGCGACCAGCCGCCCAGCTCGGCGCGGCGCGAGGGACGCTCGGCGTCGCTCTTGCGGCCGCGCTCGACCGGGGCCCGGTCGGGGCTCGGGGGCTCGGGCTTGTCGGAGGTGGTGAAGCCGTTGGGCACCGAGAGCTTGATGATGGTGCGCAGCGCCTGGCCGTACTGCCGGTGCAGCGGCCCGATCGTGTAGGGGATGTCGTACTTGTCGCACAGCGCGCGGACCTTGACCGCGATCTCGCCGTAGCGGTTGCTCGGCAGGTCGGGGAAGAGGTGGTGCTCGATCTGGTAGCCCAGGTTGCCCGACATGATGTGCAGCAGCGGGCCGCCCTCGAAGTTGGCCGCGCCGAGGATCTGGCGCAGGTACCACTCCGCACGGGTCTCGTCCTCGATCTCCTCCTCGGTGAAGTGCATCGCACCGTCGGGGAAGTGGCCGCAGAAGATGATCACGTAGGACCACAGGTTGCGGGTCACGTTGGCCGTGGCGTTGGCGGTGAGGGTTGTGCGCCAGTGCGGCCCGCTGAGCGCGGGGTAGACGACGTAGTCCTTGAGCACCTGGTTGCGGCCCTTGCGCCAGATCTGCCCGAGCTGGCGCTTCATCTCCTTCGGGTCCTTCTTGCCCTTGCGGATGGCCTCGATGTCGAGGTCGTGGAGGGCCACGCCCCACTGGAAGAGGCTGGCGAGCAGCGCGTTGTAGACCGGCTGGCCGAGGTTGGCGGGGTGCCACTTCTGCTCGCGGGCCATGCGCAGGATGCCGTAGCCGATGTCGTTGTCGTGGCCGAGCACGTTGGTGAACTGGTGGTGCACGTAGTTGTGGGAGTGCTTCCACTGCTCCGCGGGCTGGGCGGTGTCCCACTCCCAGTTGGAGGAGTGGATCTCGGGGTCGTTCATCCAGTCCCACTGGCCGTGCATGACGTTGTGGCCGATCTCCATGTTCTCCAGGATCTTGGCCACGCCGAGCATCGCCGCCCCGGCCGCCCAGGCGGGCTTGCGGTGCGAGGCGAGCAGGGTGACGCGGCCGGCGAAGGCCAGGCCGCGCTGCACCTTGATCATCCGGTTGATGTACGCCGCGTCCGCGGCCCCGCGCGACTCCTCCACCTCCGCGCGGATCGCGTCGAGCTCGCGGCCGATCTGCTCGACCTCCTCGTCGGTGAGGTGGGTGTACTCCCGGACGTCCGAGATGGCCATGGGTCCTCCAGTGGGTGCAGCGGTGCGGGGGGGCTGGTGGGTCGGGTGGGTCAGATGTCGAGGGTGCAGTCGCCGGCGGCGGCGGTCACGCAAGTCTGGATCTGCTCGTTGGGCTGGGCGTACTCCTCGCCGTTGCGCAGGTCGCGCACCGCGCCGGAGACGAGGGTGACGGTGCAGGTGTGGCAGATGCCCATGCGGCAGCCGTAGGGCATGCCCACGCCCGCCTGCTCGCCGGCCTCGAGCACGGTGGTGGCGCCGTCGGCGTCCACCGTCTTGCCGGAGTTGCGGAAGGAGATCGTGCCACCCTCGCCGCCGGCGTCGCCGAGCTTCAGCGAGAAGCGCTCGAGGTGGAGCCGCTCGGCGACCCCCTCGGCCTCGAAGTGCTCGCTGAGCGCGTCGAGCATCGGGCCGGGTCCGCAGGCCCACGTCTCGCGCTCGCGCCAGTCGGGGCACACGCGGTCGAGGTCGGCGGGCGCCAGCATGCCCTCGGTGTCGGTGTGGAGGCGGTGCACGGACAGGCCCTCGTGGCGCTCCTCGAGCCGGTCGAGCTCGTCGCGGAAGATCATCCGCTCCGCCGTCGGCGAGGAGTAGTGCATGACGACGTCGGGCATCGAGCCGCGGCGGTCGAGCGTGCGCAGCATCGACATCACCGGGGTCACCCCGGAGCCGGCCACGAGGAAGAGCATCCGCGCCGGCGGGGGGTCGGGGAGCACGAAGTCACCCTCGGGCAGCGCGAGGCGCACGATCGTGCCGGGGGCCAGGCCGTTGACCAGGTGCGAGGAGAGCAGGCCCTCGGGCATGGCACGCACCGTGATCGCGATGGTGCGGCCGCTGCGCTTGGGCGCTGAGCTCACCGAGTAGGAGCGCCACTGGTACTTGCCCTCGACCTGCACGCCGATGCCGACGTACTGGCCGGGCTTGTGGTCGTAGCGCCAGCCCCAGCCGGGCCGGATCACCAGGGTGGCGGCGTCCTCGGTCTCGGGCACGACCTTCTCGATGCGGCCGCGCAGCTCGCGGGTCGACCACAGCGGGTTGACCAGCGAGAGGTAGTCGTCGGGGTGCAACGGGGTGGTCAGCTTCGAGCCCGCCCTGCGGACCCGCTCCCACGGGATCGTCCCTGCCATTGGCCCAGTGAACAGGCGTTCTCCCACTGGCGTCAACGGGTCGGAGGGGTGAACCTCCCCGACGTACTCTGGGGGTATGACCTACTCCGTTGAGAAGACCGACGCCGAGTGGCGCGAGCAGCTCTCCCCCGACGAGTACGCCGTCCTGCGCAAGGCCGGCACCGAGCGGGCCTTCACCGGCAAGTACACCGACACCGAGACCACGGGCGTCTACCGCTGCAAGGCCTGCGAGGCCACGCTCTTCGAGTCCGACACCAAGTTCCACTCCAGCTGCGGCTGGCCGTCGTTCTACCAGCCGATCAGCGACACGATCGAGTACATCGAGGACACCAGCCACGGCATGAAGCGCGTCGAGGTCCGCTGCGCCAGCTGCGGCTCCCACCTGGGCCACGTGTTCCCCGACGGCTACGGCACCCCCACCGGCGACCGCTACTGCATCAACTCGATCAGCCTCACGCTGGAGGAGAAGCACTAGGACGGTCGGCGTGACTCTCCGGGTCGCCATGTGGTCGGGGCCGCGCAACCTCTCCACGGCCCTGATGCGCAGCTTCGAGCACCGCGCCGACTGCACCGTCGTCGACGAGCCGCTCTACGCCGCCTACCTCGCCGCCACCGGTCTCGACCACCCCGGCCGCGACAAGGTCATCGCCTCCCAGTCGACCGACTGGGGGGCGCTGGTGCGCGAGCTGACCGCGGGCCCCGTGCCCACGCCGGTGCAGTACCAGAAGCACATGACCCACCACGTGCTCCCCGACCTCGACCAGGGAGCCCTGACCGGGCTGCGCCACGCCTTCCTCGTGCGCGACCCCGAGCGCGTGCTCACCTCCTACGCCAAGGTGCGCGAGGAGCCGACGCTGGAGGACCTCGGCCTGCCGCAGCAGCTGGCGCTCTTCGAGCGCTTCGGCGGCCCGGTGGTCGACGCCGCCGACGTGCTCCGCGACCCGCGCGGCACGCTCACGGCCCTGTGCGCCGCGCTCGGCCTCGCCTTCGACGAGGCGATGCTGTCCTGGCCCGCGGGCCCGCGCGAGACCGACGGCGTGTGGGCCCCGCACTGGTACGCCGGGGTCGAGGCCTCCACCGGCTTCGCCACCTCCTCCCCCGGCGGGCACGACCCGCTGCCCGAGCGCCTGGCGCCGCTGCTCGAGCGCTGCCGCCCCTTCTACGACGCACTGGCCCCCCACCGGCTGCGCCCCGCCACCGACCAGGAGTCCTGAATGCTGCAGCAGTTCGACCCCCGCAACGCCGACCTCCAGGTCAACGTCGGCGGCCGGATCACCCACCGCGACGAGGCGGCGGTGAGCCCCTTCGACTCCGTGGTGCAGGGCGGTGACGCCGTCTGGGAGGGGCTGCGGCTGCACCGGGGCCGGATCTTCGGGCTCGACGAGCACCTCGCCCGGCTGCGCCGCTCGGCCAAGGCGCTGGCCTTCGCCGAGATCCCCTCCGACGCCGAGATCGTCGAGCAGCTGCGCCGCACCCTGGCGGCCAACGACATGCACGACGACGTGCACGTGCGCCTCACGCTGACCCGCGGGGTCAAGGTCACCAGCGGCATGGACCCCCGGCTCAACACCTCCGGGCCCACGCTCATCGTGCTCGCGGAGTTCAAGTCACCGGTCTACGACGCCTCCGGCATCACCCTGGCGACCTCCTCGGTGCGCCGGCACCGCGCCGACTCCCTCGACCCCAAGATCCACCACAACAACCTGCTGACCTCGATCATGGCCAAGGTCGAGGCCACGGTGGCCGGCGCCGACGACGCCCTCATGCTCGACGACGCGGGCTTCGTGGCCGAGACCAACGCCACCCACGTCTTCCACGTCGCCGGCGGCCGCGTGCGCACCTCCACGACACGGGCGTGCCCCGAGGGCATCACCCGCGAGACGGTGCTCGGGCTCTGCGCCGACCTCGGCCTGCCCACCGAGGTATGCGAGCACTCGCTGGTGGAGCTCTACACCGCCGACGAGGTGTTCGTGACCGGCACCATGGGCGGGGTCACGCCGGTGGTCGCGATCGACGGGCGCACCATCGGCGACGGCGCGCCCGGCCCGGTCGCCGCGCGCATCTCCGCGGCGTACGCCGAGCTCACCGCCCGCTCCGGCACCGTCGTGGCCTGAGCCGGCCGCCGCTCAGGGCAGGCGCTGGACCAGCTCGGCCACCGGCACCAGGGCACCGGTGTAGAACGGGATCTCCTCGCGCACGTGGCGGCGCGCGCGGCTCGCGCGCAGGTCGCGCATGAGGTCGACGATGCGGTGCAGCTCGTCGGCCTCGAAGGCGAGGATCCACTCGTAGTCGCCGAGGCCGAAGGAGGCGACGGTGTTGGCGCGCACGTCGGGGTAGGGCCGCGCCTGCATGCCGTGCTCCTTGAGCATGTCGCGGCGCTCCTCGTCGGGCAGGAGGTACCACTCGTAGGAGCGCACGAAGGGGTAGACGCAGACGTGGCGCTTCGGCTCCTCGTCGGCGAGGAACGCCGGCACGTGCGACTTGTTAAACTCCGCGGGCCGGTGCAGCGCCATCTGCGACCAGACCGGCGCCAGGCGCGAGCCGAGCGCGGTGCGGCGGAAGCGGTGGTAGGCCGACTGCAGGGCCTCGGAGTCGGCGGCGTGCCACCAGACCATGACGTCGGCGTCGGCGCGCAGGCCGGCCACGTCGTAGACGCCGCGCACCACGACCCCCTCCTCGGCCAGCTCGGCGAGGAGCTTCTCGACCTCGGCGCCCTCGGCCTCGCGGTCGGCGTCGCCGAGCACCCGGTCGAGACGGAAGACCGACCACGTGGTGTAGCGGATGGAGTCGTTGATCTCGCGCAGCCGGGCGGCGTTCGTCTGGGTGTCGCTCATGGCTCCATCATGCCGCGCGGGGCCTCGTCGGCCCACGTGACCCTGGTCGCCAGCAGCTCGCGCACCGCGCGGTGGGCCGAGCCGACGGCCGCGGGGATGCCGACCCCGTCGTAGGCCGCCCCGCAGACCGCCAGGCCCGGCACCTGCGCGACCGCGGTCCGCACCCGTGCGACGCGCGCGACGTGGCCCACGGCGTACTGCGGCAACCCGCCGCCCCAGCGCTGCACGTGGGTGTCGACGGGGCGGGCGTCGAGCCCGGTCAGCGCGTGCAGGTCGGACAGCGACGCGGCGACGAGCTCGGCGTCGTCGGCCTGCAGGGTGCGCTCCTCGCGGTGACGGCCCAGCGAGGTGCGCAGCAGCAGCACGTCGTCGCCGTCGACCAGCCCGCGGCCGGCCTCGCGCACCCACGCCCACTTGGAGAAGGAGTACGTCGCCGCCTTGATCCGGCGCCGCTCGACCGGTGGCACCAGGAAGCCCGACGTGTCGGCGGCCGCCAGCGCCGGTGCCTCGGCGGCCCGCACGGCGAGGGTCACCACCGCCACCGAGGCCGTCTCCACCGCGGCCAGCTCGCTCGCGGCGGCGGGCGCCACGTCGGCGAGCAGCCGCGCGGTCGGTGCGGGCGGGGTGGCCAGCACGACGAGGTCGGCGCGCAGCAGCTCGGGGTCGGTGGTGGGGCCGAGCAGCAGCTCGAGGCCCTCGGGCGTGCGGCGCAGGCCGCGCACGGTGGTGCCCGTGCGCACGCGCAGCCCACCGGCGGCGACCACCGCGTCGGGCAGCGCCCCCATGCCGCCGGACAGCCCCGCGAAGACCGGGCCGGCGTACGTCGTGGGCACCGCGCCGCCGTGGGTGACCACCGAGCCGCGGGCGGCCAGCGCGACCAGCTGCGGCACGGCGGCGCGCGCGGAGATCTCCCGGGCCAGGCCGGAGTAGACCCCGCCGAGCAGGGGCTCGACGAGCCGGTCGGTCACCTCGGGGCCGAAGCGGGCGTCCACGAGGTCGCCGACGGTGACGTCGGCACCCGGGTCGCCCGGGTCCCCCAGGTCGCTGGCGGGCAGGTCGACCTCCCGGGCGGCGCGGGCCAGGCCCTCGGGCGAGAGCACGCCGGAGGCCTCGAGCGCGGCCAGGTCGAGCGGCACCCCCATGAGCGAGCGCGGCAACGACCGCATCGCCCCGCGGCTGTGGATGCGCGAGCTGACCACGGCCGGGTGCTCGACCTCGAGCCCGACCGCGCGGGCCAGGTCGACGCCCTCGGCTCGGCGGTTGAGCATCGCCTCGGCGCCGACGTCGACCAGCGCGCCGGCGACCTCGTGGCGGAGCAGCTTGCCGCCGACGCGGTCGGCGGCCTCGAGCACGACGACCTCGTGGCCGGCCTGGGCCAGGTCACGGGCCGCGGCGAGGCCGGCGATGCCGCCGCCGACCACCACGGCCAGGGCGCGGGGGGTGCCGGGTGCAGCCATGCCACCAGCGTCTCAGAGCGGCCCACGCCGCGACGACCGGGTGCGGGGTCGTCGCGGCGTGGGAGTCGGGGGGTGGAGCCGGGGCAGCGGCAGGGGGGCTCAGGCCGAGGCAGCCATCCGTCCGAAGCCGCTGCGGTGGAAGACCAGCGGGGCGTCGGCGACCGCGCCGTCGACCGACTCCACGGCGTGCAGCTGGAGCAGCACGATGGTGTGGTCGCCGGCCTCGACCTCGCGGTAGAGCGAGCAGTCGAAGCGGGCCAGGCCCTCGTCGAGGGTCACCGCGCCGTCGTCGGTGGTGGAGATGTCGATGCCGGTGAAGCGCTCGTCGACCGGCCCGGCGAGCTGGCGGCAGACCCCGCCGTGGTGGTCGGCCAGCACGGTGACGCCGAGGTGGTCGGCGCGGCGCAGGTCGGGCCAGGTCTTGGAGGTGTTGGCGATCGAGAACGACACCAGCGCCGGCTCGAGACTGACCGAGGTGAACGAGCTCGCGGCCAGCCCGACCGGGCGTCCGTCGACCTGCGCGGCCACGGCGACGACCCCGCTGGGGAAGATGCCGAAGGCCTCGCGCAGGCGCTGGGGGTCGAGGTCCTGGTTGGTGGAGAGGGCGGTGACGCTCATGCGGGGGCTCCTGTCGGGAGGTGGGGGTGGAGCGCGGGGTCGAGCAGGGCGGCCACGCGGGGCCGCGCCGTCGCGAGCCAGTCGGCGTAGGCCGCCGGGTCGTCGTGGTGCTGGTCGAGCACGTAGAGGCCGCGCGCCGGCACCGTGGCGCCGAGCTCGGTGAGCACCGGGCGCAGGGTGAGCTCGGGGGCCAGGGCGTGCGCGGGGCTGGCGCCGAGCATGAGGGGCACCGCGACGCCGCGCAGCCCCGTGCCGGCGGCGAAACGGTCGAGGAAGAGCTTGAGGAGGCCGGTGTAGGTGGCCTTGTAGGTGGGGCAGGCCACGACGACGAGGTCGGCCTCCCCCACGGCCTCGACGAGGTCGGCGACGACCGCGCTGGACCAGTCGAGCAGGGCCGGGCCGAGCTCGGCGAGGTCGACGGTCAGGTCGGGCTCCTCCCCCGACAGCTCACGGGCCAGCAGCGTGGCCGCCCCGAGGGTGCGCGAGCGCGGCTTGGGGTTGCCGACCACCACCGCGACGCGCGGGCGGGCCGTCACGACGCCGCCGTGCGGCCGGCGGCCTGGAACGGCACGGCGGTGTTGTGGTGCACCGGCGGGGCCGGGTGCTCCCACAGGCCGCGCTCGGCCAGGATCGGCAGCACGCCCTCGCCGAAGTGGTAGGCCCCCTCGAGGTGGGGGTAGGCCGAGAGCACGAACTCGTCGATGCCGACGGAGTGGTACTCCTCGATCCGGTCGGCGACCTGCTCGTGGCTGCCCACGAGGGCCGTGCCGGCGCCGCCGCGCACGAGGCCCACGCCGGCCCAGACGTTGGGGTGGATCTCCAGGTCGTCCTTGCTGCCGCCGTTGAGGTCGAGCATGCGGCGCTGGCCCTCCGACTCGCTCTTGCGCAGGCCCTCCTGCACGGCCTTGATCGAGGCCGGGTCGATGCCGGCGAGCAGGCGGTCGGCCTCGGCCCACGCCTCCTCGGCGGTGTCGCGCACGATGGTGTGCATCCGGATGCCGAAGCGGATCGGGCGCTCGGCACCGCGTCCCTCCTCGGCCGCGAGCTTCCGGATCCAGTCGACCTTCTCGGCCACCGCGGCCGGCGGCTCGCCCCAGGTGAGGTAGACGTCGGCGTGCTTGGCCGCGACCCTGCCGGCCGCCGGCGAGGAGCCACCGAAGTAGATCGCGGGCACCGGGTCGGGGATCTGCCCGAGCGTCGCGCTCTCGACCTGCAGGTGCTCACCGGCGAAGTCGACCGTCTCCCCGGCCCACAGCCGGCGCACGATCTCGAGGAACTCGTCGCAGCGGGCGTAGCGGGCCTCCTTGTCGAGGAAGTCGCCGAACATGCGCTGCTCGTGGCTCTCGCCACCGGTGACCACGTTGAGCAGCAGGCGGCCGCCGGTGAGGTTCTGGAAGGTGCCGGCCATCTGCGCGGCGAGGTAGGGCGCGACCAGCCCGGGCCGGAAGGCGACCAGGAACTTCAGCCGCTCGGAGACCTGGCTCAGCATCGCGGTCGAGAGCCAGGCGTCCTCGCACCACGCACCGGCCGGGGTGAGGGCGGCCTCGAAGCCCATCTGCTCGGCGCCGCGGGCGATCTGGCCGAGGTAGGGCACGTCGGCGGGTCGACCCGACGGCCCGGCGCTCACGCCGTGGCCGCCGCCGACGACCTGGCGGCCGTCACCGCCGTTGGTGGGCAGGAACCAGTGGAACGTCAACGGGCTCATGGGGGGGTTCTTCCTCTCAGATCTGACCGTGGTTGGGCGGCAGCGTGCCCTCGAGGGCGTGGCGCCCGAGGTGCTGGACCTTCCAGCTCGCAGGGTCGTGCAGCGTGTGGGTGCGGGCGTTGCGCCAGTGGCGGTGCAGGTTGAGCCCGTCGAGGGCCGAGCGGGTGCCGGCGACCTCGAAGAGCCGGCTGGCGACGGCCACCGACACCTGGGTGGTCGAGGCGCGCGCGGCGGCCACGGCGAGGCTGGCCGCCCCGGCGCTCTCGACCGTGAGGTGGGCGTCGGCGCGGTCGACGGCGCGCCCGGCCTCGGCCACCAGGGCCTCCGCGCCGCGCACGGCGAGGTCCATCTCGCCGAAGGCGTGCACGACGAGCGGGTCGTCGGCGGCCCGCTCCACCCCGGCGTCGGGGTAGGGCCGCGACGTCGTGGTGACGAAGGCCGCCGCGTCCTCGATCGCCGCGCGGGCGATCCCGGCGTCGATCGCGGCGTGCAGGAGCTGGGCGAAGGCGCCGTAGGTCTGCGGGCCCTCGAAGGTCAGGTGGTAGGGCGTGATCCGCGAGTCGTCGACCGCCACACCCTCGAGGCGCACCGTGCCGCTGGCGGTGGTGCGCTGGCCCATGCCGGCCCAGTCGTCGACGACCGTGACGCCGGGGGCGGTGCGCTCCACCCACGCGACGTGCATGGGACCGTCCTCGCCGAGGTGGGCGAGCACGGGGATCCAGTCGGCGAAGAGCGCGCCGGTGCTGTAGCCCTTCTCGCCGTCGAGGCGCCAGGTGCGGGCGCCCTCCGCCGTGGGCCCGGTCGGGGTCAGGGTGGTGCGGTGCTCGCGCACGTGCTTCGTGCCGACCTCGGACTGGGCGTTGCCCAGCCGGCGCCCGCGCAGCACCTCGCCGAAGAAGAACGCCTGCTGGGCCGGCGTGCCCTGGTGGCGCAGCGCGTTGACGTAGACGAAGTGGCTGTGCGGCACCTGGGCCACGCTGGGGTCGCCCGCGCCCAGCAGGCGGAAGACCTCGGCCACGACCTCCACCGGCAGGTCGGCGCCGCCGTGCTCGGCCGGCACCGTGATCGCCAGCAGCCCCGAGGCCGACAGCAGGTCGAGCTCCGCGGCCGGCAGCACCCGCTCCGCGTCGCGGCGTACGGCGCCCTGCGCCAGCTCGCCCGCGAGGTCGGCGGCGACGCGCAGCGCGGCGTCGGCGTCGAGCACGGGCACCGTCGCGGGGGCGGTCAGCGTCGTCATCGGCCGACCCTCGCGAGCTCGGCGGCCTCCAGCTCGCGCACGATCGGCAGCACCTCGCGGCCGAAGTGCTCGACGTCCTCGATGAAGTGCAGGAAGCCGAGCAGCATCATCTGCACGCCCTGCCGCTTGTACTCCATGATCCGGTGGGCGACCTGCTCGGGCGTGCCCACCAGCCCGGTGCGGAAGCCGTCGTTGTACTGCACGAGGTCGGAGAAGTCGGAGTCCTGCCACATGCCCTTCTTGTCACCCGTCGACTGGCCGGCCTGCTTGACCGCGGAGCCGAAGCCCTCGACGGCCTCGACGTCGGCCTGGTCGATGATGTCGTGCAGCACCTGGCGGGCCTCGGCCTCGCTGTCGCGGGCGACCACGAAGCCGTTGACGCCGAACTTCACGGCCCCCTCGGGGCGGCCGTTGACCCGGGCCACGTCGGTGACGTCGCGGACCTGCTCGGCGACGCCCTCGGGGGTGTTGCCGTTCATGAAGTACCAGTCGGTGACCCGCCCGCCCATGCCGCGGGCGTCGGTGGAGTTGCCGCCCATGAAGATCTCGGGGTGGGCCCGGCCGGGCACCTCCAGCGGCTTCGGCTTCAGGTCGAAGTCGTGCAGGCGGTAGAAGTCGCCCTGGTGCTCCGCGTGGTCGCTGGTCCAGATCTCGCGGACGTAGCGGATGAACTCCTCGGCGCGGCGGTAGCGCTCGCCGTGCTCGAGCCACGGCTCGCCAAGCCGGGTGAACTCGTCCTTGAACCAGCCGGAGACGACGTTGATCGCGGCGCGCCCGCCCGAGATCTGGTCGGCGGAGGCGATGAACTTGGCGAGCACGCCGGGCTGCCAGAGGCCGGGGTGCACCGCGGCGATGACGTTGAGCCGCTCGGTGGCGAGCAGCAGCGCGAGCGACAGCGAGGTCGACTCGTGCTGGTAGGCCGCGCCGTAGGAGGCCATGTAGCGCACCTGCGACAGGGCGTACTCGAAGCCGCTGTCCTCGGCGACCTTGGCCAGGCGCTTGTTGTACTCGTAGCTCCAGTCGGTGCGCTGCTCGATCTTGCTGACGACCAGGCCGCCGCTGACGTTGGGCACCCAGTAGGCGAACTTCAGCGGCTCGTGACCCGGCTGCACGCCGGTCTCGCCGCGGGTCTGCTGCACGGTCATGGGGACTCCTCGTGGTCTCTCGCGGCCGAAGCCGCTTATGTCGATAAGATTGCTGGACAATGGGCCGGGATGCAAGGCGGGACCCCCGGGAGCCCCACCGGAAGCGGCGACGGGGTGACAGGCACCGCCTCTCACCGCCCGTCACCGGTCACGTCACCGGTCGCGCCGCGTGGCCCCGATCGACCAGGCGTACGGCGGGGTCGCTCCATTGACGAGGTGGTCGCCGACCACCCGCGCCTTGAGGATCCGGGGATTGTGCGACGACACCGTGCGGGCGTTGCGCCAGTGCCGGTCGAGGGCCCGACCGCGCGCGGTGGCCGAGGCGCCGAGGGTGTCGAAGAGGTCGTTGGTGGCGCGCAGCACGAGGTCGGTGACGACGACCTGCGCGGTGGACGACTCGATCTCGCCGACCTCGACCAGTCGCCGGGTGCGCTCGGGGTCGCCGTGCGCGGAGTCGGCGACGGCCTGGAGGGCCTCGGCGACCCGCAGCGTGGCGGCCTCCGCGGCGTAGACGGCGGCGGCGATCTCGCCGATGCGGGCGAGCACCTGCGCGTCGTCGCGCACCCGGGCGGCGTTGGCGTGGGAGTAGTTGCGCTCGCGGCGGCGCACCTCGGTGACCGCGTCGGCGAGCGCGGCACGCCCGATCCCGGCGAGGGTCGCGAGCAGGTTGAGCTGGTAGAGCGCGGTCTGGTGCGGGAAGCGCTCCTCGAAGGCGAGCACGTCCTCGGCGGGCACGCGCACGGCGTCGAAGCTCGTCGTGCCACTGCCGGTGCCGCGCTGGCCGAAGCCGTCCCAGTCGTCGACGACGCTGACCCCGGAGCGGCGAGTGTCGACGATCGCGATCGCGAAGTCGTCGGCGACCCCGCCGCCGGGCCCCTCGCCCTCGGCGCCCTCGTCACGCAGGGCGTAGACGTCGACCCACTCGGCGTAGATGGTGCCGGTCGTGTAGTACTTCGTGCCGTCGAGGCGGTAGTCGCCGCCCGCGAGGCGGGTGAGCACCGTGCGCTGCGTGCCGATCTCGGTGGCACCGACCTCCGACCAGGCGTTGCCGGCGATCTCGCCCGCGGCGAACCGGTCGAACCACCGCGCCTGGTCGGAGCCGCGGGCGTGCTGCCACAGCCGGTCCTCGACGAGGGCGAAGTGGCCGCGGAAGGCCTGCGGGAGGTTGCTGTCGACCGCCGCGAGCTCGATCCACAGCTGGGTCACCTCCAGCAGCGACAGCCCCTCCCCGCCGTGCTCGCGCGGCACGCGCACCGCGCCGAAGCCGGCCGCCTTGAGCCAGGCGACCTGCTCGACCGGCAGCTCGCCGTCGAGCTCGCGCCCGACGGCCCCGGCCGCGATCCGCTCCCACAGCGGGGCGTAGGTCGCGCGCAGCCCCGCCAGGCGCGGGGAGTCGACGGCGACGTGGGGCACGAACGGCACGGCGGCCTCCCGGGCGGGGGCACGCCCCACGGACGACCGCGCGGCGGGCTGGACGGACGGCTGGACAGACATGGGCGCTCCTCGGCTACAGTCATGACACGGTTTGTCTACTGACTTTGTCGACTATGACGTCGAGGAGCCCCGGGGGCAAGCCGACACCCGCCCCTCCCAGGAAGGATCCCCGGTGCGCATCGAGCAGCTGGAGTACCTCGCCGCCGTCACCCAGCACGGCTCCCTGCGCCGCGCCAGCGAGCGACTGCACATCTCCCAGCCGGCGCTCAGCGAGGCGGTCAGCAAGCTCGAGCGCGAGCTCGGCGTGACGCTGCTCGACCGGCGCCGCTCCGGCGCCCGGATCAGCCGCCAGGGCCGCGACCTGCTGCAGAACATGGTCGACGTGCTCGAGGCCGTCGACCGGCTGCGCACCGCCGCGGGCGACCAGACCGCCTCGGCCCGGCTCATCCGGCTCGGCACGGTCAACGCCGCCACCTCCAGCCTGCTGGTGCCGGCCGTGCGCGGGCTGCAGGACAGCCACCCCGGCACCACGGTCGAGGTGATGACCATGCAGCAGGCAGAGATCGACGCCGGCCTGCACGAGGGCTCCCTCGACCTCGGCCTGGTCAACGTGCTCTCCGGCGACGACACCCCCACCGACCTGGTCGGCACCGATCTCCTCCACGGGCGCCCGGTCGCCGTGCTCCCGGCCGGTCACGCGCTCACGGCGTACGCCGAGGTGGGCGTCGACCAGCTGCGCGCCGAGCGGTTCGTCACCATGCGCGCGGGCTACCTGATGCACCGCTTCGCCCACCGACTGTTCGCCGGCCACATGCCGGCCACCTGCCACAGCACCGACGGCGCCGAGCTCGGCAAGGTGATGGTCGCCGAGGGGCTGGGTCTCACCGTGCTGCCCGACTACAGCGTCGTCGACGACCCCCTCGAGCGCGCCGGCCTCCTCACCACCCGGCCCATCGCCGGCGACCGCACGGTGGTGTCGCTGGTGCTGCGCCATCGCACGCCCGACCGGGTGCCGGTGCAGGTGCGCGAGCTGCGGGGCCTCCTGGTCGACCTGGCCCGACGGCGCAGCAGCGGAACCACCCTGGCCGTCGCGGCGTCCCAGGGGGCATGACCCGACGCCACCGCAGCGCCCCGGCCGCCCTGCCGACCGCTCTCCTGCTCGCCCTGCTCCTCGGCCTCACCGCCTGCTCCGGCGGCGGCTCCGACGAGGCGTCCGGCGCCGGCAGCACCGCCGACACCGCCGCCGACGCCGTCGGGCCCGAGTCGGCCCTGTCCTCGGCGGTCGAGGGCGGCTCCGGCAGCAGCACCGCCCGCGCCCGGCCCGCGGCCGTCGAGCCGGCCACACCGGCGATCATCTCCACCGGCAGCCTCGAGGTGCGCGCCGACGACGTGGCGGCAGCCCGCGACGAGGTGCAGGACGTGCTCGACCAGACCGGTGGGACGGTCGCGGAGGAGCGGTCGACCAGCGACGAGGACGGCGCCGTGGAGTCGACCCGTCTGGTGCTGCGCGTGCCGAGCGAGGGCTTCGCCGTGGCGATGGAGGCCCTGGAGGGCATCGGGGTCACCGAGGACTCGCGCCGCGCGAGCGAGGACGTCACGACGCAGGTGGTCGACAACGAGGTGCGGGTGCGGGCCCAGCGCGCCAGCATCGCGCGCATCGAGGCCCTGCTGGCGCGGGCCGAGACCATCGGCGCCGTCATCAGCATCGAGGGCCAGCTGACCCGTCGCCAGGCCGACCTCGACTCGCTGCTGGCCCAGCAGGCCTACCTCACCGACCAGACCTCGCTGTCGACGATCACGGTCAGGCTCGCCCGCACGCCTGACCCGTCCTCGGACCAGCGGCCCGAGGAGGACCGGTCGGGCTTCCTGGCCGGGCTGGCCGCCGGCTGGGACGGCCTGTCGTCGGTGGCGGTGGGTGCGGCCACCGCGCTCGGCGCCGTGCTGCCCTTCGCGGTCGTCGCGCTGCTGCTCGGCGTGCCGCTCGCGCTGCTGGTGCGCTCGCTCAGAGCGGGTAGGACTGCACGAACTCCGTGAGCCGGGCCAGCTGGTCGGGGTCGGTGGAGGGGATCACGCCGTGCCCGAGGTTGAAGACGTGCCCCCGGGCCGCGCGGCCGGCCTCGATCACCTCGGCGGCGCGCGAGGTCATGACGTCGGTGGGGGCGAAGACCAGCGTCGGGTCGAGGTTGCCCTGCACGGCGCGGTCGCCGACCTGGCCGATGGCGTGCGTCAGCGGCGTGCGCCAGTCGACGCCGACCACGTCGGCGCCGGCCTGACCCATCAGGCCCAGCAGGTTGGAGGTGCCGACCCCGAAGTGGATGCGCGGCACGCCCAGCGCGCCGGCCCGCTCGAGCACGCGGGCCGAGTGGGGCATGACGTGCTCGACGTAGTCGGCCGGGGTCAGCGCGCCGGCCCAGGAGTCGAAGAGCTGCACGGCCGAGGCGCCGGCGGCGACCTGCACCTCGAGGTAGGCCGCGGCGATCCCGGCGATCTTGGCCATGAGCGCCTCCCACACCTCGGGGGCGCCGAACATCATGGCCTTGGTCCTGGCGTGCTCCTTCGACGGCCCGCCCTCGACGAGGTAGGAGGCGACCGTGAACGGCGCGCCGGCGAAGCCGATCAACGGGGTGGCGCCGAGCTCGCCGACGAGACCCTGCACGGCCTGGGTGATGAAGGGCACGTGCTCGGGGGTCAGGTCGGGGATGGCGGCCACGTCGGCCATCGTGCGCACCGGCTCGGCGACCACCGGGCCGATGCCGGGCTTGATGTCGAGGTCGACCCCGACGGCCTTGAGCGGCAGCACGATGTCGGAGAAGAAGATCGCCGCGTCGACGCCGTAGCGACGCACCGGCTGCAGGGTGATCTCGACCACCAGGTCGGGGTCCATGCAGGACTCGAGCATGCCGACGCCCTCGCGCACCCGGAGGTACTCGGGGAGGCTGCGGCCCGCCTGGCGCATGAACCACACCGGCGTGTGGGGCACCGGCTCCCCCCGGACGGCCTTGAGGAAGGCGCTGTCGGCGAGGTCCTGCACGGGCGCGGTGGCAGTCGTCACGGGCACAAGGGTCGCACTCCCCCCGGCGTGTTCGCACATCGGTTCGAGTCCTCCCGACCTACTGTGGCCCCATGGTCGTCCGCCAGGAGACGCGCCCGGGTGCGGGCGCGGACGCGCAGCCCCCCGAGTTCCGGCAGGCTGTCGCCAGCATGCAGGGTGCGCGGCTGCGCCCCGAGGTGCTCTGCGAGCAGATGCCGGCGCCGCAGCGGATCGCCCCCTACGCCTCCGCACTGTCGGCCGACGTGACGGTCGACGGCACCGACGTCGGCACCGGGCGGATCATCGTGCTCCACGACCCCGACGGCAACGACGCCTGGGAGGGCACCTTCCGCTGCGTCGCCTACGCCCGCGCCGACATCGACGTCGACCTCGTGGCCGACCCGATGCTGCCCGAGGTCGGCTGGTCCTGGCTGGCCGAGGCGCTGGAGTCCCACGGCGCCGCCCACCTGGCCGCGTCGGGCACCGTGACCACGGTGACGACCGAGAGCTTCGGCGGCATGGCCGAGGAGGGCCGCACCGCGCAGATCGAGGTGCGCGCGTCGTGGACGCCCGCCCTCGGCGACGACGGCGCCCCCGACCTCGCCCCGCACGTCGAGGCCTGGGGTGAGCTGCTGTGCACCGCCGCGGGCCTGCCTCCCGTGCCCGACGGGGTCACGATGATGCCGAGCCGCCGCGGGCAGCGCGGCCCCACCCGCTGATGACGGACGAGCCCGACACCACCCCGATCCCCGAGCAGGCCCCCGAGCAGGCTCCCGAGCTGCCCCTGCTGACCCTGCGCGACGGCCTGCCGCCGCTCACCGACACCGACGCCGGCCTGCGCGAGGTCTGCGCGTCGCTCGCCGCCGGCACCGGCCCGGTCGCCATCGACGCCGAGCGCGCGTCGGGCTACCGCTACTCCGGTCGCGCCTACCTCATCCAGCTGCGCCGTGAGGGGTCCACGACCTTCCTCGTCGACCCGATCGGCCTGTCGAGCCTGGCCCCGCTCCAGGAGGCGCTGGCGGGCACCGAGTGGATCCTGCACGCCGCCACCCAGGACCTCCCCTGTCTCACCGAGCTCGGCCTGCACCCCGACGCGCTCTTCGACACCGAGCTCGCGGGCCGGCTGCTCGGCTACCCCCGCGTCGGGCTGGCCACGCTCGTCGAGACGCTGCTGGGCGCCCGGATGAAGAAGGAGCACTCCGCGGTCGACTGGTCGACCCGGCCGCTGCCCGAGCCGTGGCTGGAGTACGCCGCGCTCGACGTCGAGGTGCTCGTCGAGCTGCGCGACCGGCTCGCCGCCGAGCTGGTCGAGTCCGGCAAGGACGAGTGGGCGCGCCAGGAGTTCGACGCGCTGCGCGGCTTCGCGCCGACACCGCGGGTGGATCCCTGGCGGCGTACGTCGGGCCTGCACCGGGTGCGGGGACGACGCTCGCTGGGCGCGGCCAAGGCGCTGTGGGAGGCGCGCGACGAGATCGCCGAGCAGCGCGACGTGACGCCGGGGCGGATCATCCCCGACGCCGCCATCGTGGCGGCCGCGACCGCGATGCCGGAGGACCGGGCGGCCCTGCTGGGCACCAAGGGCTTCCACGGCCGCGGCGCGGAGCGCTACTCCAGCCGCTGGATCGCCGCCGTGCGCGGCGCCGCCGAGGCCGAGGAGAAGGACCTGCCGACGCGCTCGCCGCGCTCCGACGGCCCGCCCCTGCCCCGCGCGTGGGCCGAGCGCGACCCGGTCGCCGCCCGCCGGCTCCAGCTCGCCCGCGAGCAGATGGCGGCCCTCGCCGAGGAGCAGCACCTCCCGGTCGAGAACGTCCTCACCCCCGACTACCTGCGCCGCACCCTCTGGGACCCGCCGCACACCCGCGAGCCCGCGGCCCTCGCGGAGGCGGTCGCCGCCCTGCTGAGCGGCTACGGCGCACGTCCGTGGCAGGTCGCGCTGGCCGAGCCGGTGCTCACCGCCGCGATCCTCGAGGCCGACCTCCCCGTGGAGGAGCCGGTCGAGGAGGACTGAGCCTCACTCCTCCTCGGAGTCGTCCTCCACGGGCTGCTCCAGCACCTCGCGCGACTCCTCGTCGATCTGCGTGGTGAGCTCGTCCAGCGGCAGCACGCCCGGCGCGCTGACCAGCTCACCGATGGTCGGGTCGACCGCCGCCTGGAGCTCGCTGTAGGTGTCGAGCAGCGGCGGCAGCACCATGAAGCGGTTGGTGTAGGTGAAGACGCCCGCGCTGGCCGGCTGCTCGTCGGTCTGCAGGAAGTCCTCGGAGAGCGCGACCTCCTGGTTGGCCGGCACGAGGTGCCCGGCCCGGGTGACCACGGCGACCTCCGGCGAGGAGATCATGTGGACCAGGAAGTCGGCCGACTCCACCAGGCTCTCGGTGTCGGGGTCCAGGCAGAGCCCGGTGAGGTCGCCGATGGTGGCGGTGGTGTCGAGGGTCGGCATCGGCAGCACGTCGAAGTCGAGCCCGTCGACCTCGCGCAGCTCGGGCACGAGGTCGCGGAAGCCGGCGATCATGCCGACCTTGCCGCGCTTGAACCACTCCAGCCCGGAGGCCTGGTCGAGCTGGTCCTGGCTGAGGGTCAGGCGCGGGTCGCGCAGCACCTCGAGGGTCGTCTCGAGCGCCTCGCGGGTGTCGTCGCTGGAGAAGTCCAGCGACGTGGGCTGGTCCTCGTCGTCGAAGACCTCGCCTCCCCCGGCGTAGACGAAGGGCGAGAGGCCGCGCAGCGTGGGGTCGATGTAGACGCCGCGGGTGCCGCGGCGCGGCTTGGCCGCGAACTCCGCGGCCGCGCGGAACTGGTCGAAGGTGAAGCGCGAGTGCGACTCCGGCGGCACCGAGATGCCGCGCTCGGCCATGGTGTCGAGGTCGACGAGGTCCTCGTTGTAGTAGATGACCATCGGGGAGACGCCGTAGGGCATGCACTGCAGCTTGAGGTCGGCCGAGAACGCCTCCTGGGCGTCGCGGGAGTAGACGTCGCCGAAGGAGACGTCGCGCTCGTCGAGCAGCTCGTCGACCGGACGGGTCCAGCCCTGCTCGCGCAGCCAGGTCAGGTCGCGGCGCGAGGCGAGGTAGACGTCAGGCACGTCGGTGCCGCGGCGCAGCGCGGCGACGAAGGCCTCGCGGGTGGGCCAGGAGCGCAGCTCCACGCGGCTGGCGTCGGAGACCTGGTTGAACTGGCGCACGGCCTGCTGGTAGGCGCTGATCTCCTCCGGGGCACCCCAGGCGCCGAAGGTCAGGTCGACCTGGGGCACCTGCGAGGTCTGCCCGGTCGGCTCCGGCTGCGGGGCGGGGGCGTCGCCTCCCTCGTCGGAGCAGGCGGCCAGCCCGAGGGAGGCGCCGAGCGCGAGCACTGCCAGGAGCGACGTACGCCGCCGGCCCGATCGTCCGAACCTGCTCACCGACACCCCGTCCCGCGCTCCGACACTGCCTGAGACACCCGTGGGGCGCCGCGGGTCAGCCTACCGAGCGGGTCCTCAGGGGTGTGGCGCGGCCTCGGCCGGGCCGTGCCAGGCCGTCTCGGGGCCCGCTCAGCGCCAGCCGTGCAGCGCCCGCGCGGCCGCGACGACCTCGTCGAAGCGCGCGCGGTCGAGCGCCGCGCCCTCCCGGCGCACCGAGGCGGGGTCGAGGTCGAGCAGCCGGTCGAGCCGCACCTCGCTCGGGCGGCCCTCGCGGTCCCACCCGCCGGCGCCGACGTCGAGCCAGTGCCGGCCGTGGCGCGCCTCGTCGGCGGCGTCGCGGTCGTGGTCCTTGCTGGTGAGCATGAGCGCCACGAGCCGCCGCCCGCGCGCCGCGCGGGCCAGGACCAGCACCGGGCGGTCCTTGCCGCGCCCGTCGTCCTCCTCGTAGGGCACCCACGCCCAGACGACCTCGCCGGGGTCGGGGCGGCCGTCGGCCCGTGGCGCGTAGTCGAGACGGGGCCCCGACCGGGGGCCCGACCGGGGCCCGGGGGACGACCCGGGCCGGGGAGCCGGGCGGGTGCTCCGGCGCAGGGCACGGACGACGCGGAGGGCGGTGCTCAGACGGGAGCTCATGGCCGCCACGCTAGTCGGAGCACGCCGGACCGGGAGCGCCTCACGGCGCGTGGCCGCTCGTAGCGGCTTATTGTGGGACCCGGGGCTGCCGCGGCCCGGCGTGCTCCTGAGTGAGAGTTTAACGACCCGAGGCCCGTCGTCCAACCGCACCGCTCCCGCGGGAGCCGGCTCAGGCCAGGCGCGAGGCCAGCTCGGCGTGGCCCGCGGCCTCGAGCTGCTCGGAGAGCCCGAGCATGCGCTGCACCTCGGCGTCGGTGCGCTCGGGCAGTCCGGCGCGGCCGGTGGCGACCACGCGGGAGAAGGCCGCGGCGCGGAAGAGCACGTCGGCGAAGTCGCCGGCGACGATGCCGCGCAGCACCTGGTCGACCATCGCCTGCAGGCCCTCGGGCGTCGGCGGGTCGGCGACGCCGGCGACGACCCGCGCCACCTGGGCGCGGGCCCGCCCGGCCTCGAACTCGCGCGCCACCGCGGTCGGGTCGGCGTGCACCCACTGCCGCAGCACGAAGAGCCGCCACAGGCAGCCGGCCAGCGAGTCGGCCGGCGAGCCGGCCCACACCTCGGCGATGGTCTCGATGCCCTCGGTCTCGGCGAGGTGCAGCAGCCGCTCGGCCACGGCATCGTCACGCGAGTCGGCCGCGCCGCGCACCAGCAGGTGGGCGGCGCGGTCGGCGGCCTCGCTGACCATCGCGGGGTCGTCGCCGCCGACGAACTCGTCGAAGAAGGCCCCGGCCTTGCGCATGGGCCGGTGGTGGGGGCGCTGGGTCACCCGCTCGACACTACGCCCGGGCTGTGCGGCCGCGGACCCGTCAGCCCAGGGCCTTGCGGATCCGCTGGTCGCTGACCGGCACGGCGGTGCCGAGCTGCTGGGCCCACAGCGAGACCCGCCACTCCTCCAGCAGCCACCGCACCTGGCGCAGCGCCTCCCCCGGCGGGCGGCCCGGCGCCAGCGCCTCGGTCCGGTGCGCCCACGCGGCCTGCAGGTCGGCCACCTGGTCCATCAGCAGCCGGTCGCGGTGCGCCGCGGCGCCGCCCTGGTCGAGACGGGCCCGGCGCTGGTCGAGCGCGGCGAGGTAGGTCGGGTAGCGCCGCAGCCAGGTCGTGCCCGCCTCGGCGACGAACCCGCGGTGCACCAGCCGCGCGAGCTGGGCCCGCATGTCGGTGAGGGCCGGGAGCATGGCCATGTCGGCGCGGCCGGACAGCGACTTCTCGGTGCGCCGCCACGCGTCGAGCACGCGCACCACGTCTCCGAGCACGGCGCGCAGGTGGGCCTCCTGGTCGCGGCCGGCGGCCTCGCGCAGGGCGGCGTACGCCTCGGGGGTGCGGGCGGGCGGGCGGGCGTCGACGACGGCCTGCACCACGGCGGCGCGGCAGTCCTCGAGCAGCTCGGCCACCGAGGCGTACGGCGAGCCGGCCAGCCCGAGCTTCTCGGCGTTGGTGAGGGAGTCGAGCACCCGCTTGACCGGCGAGGGCAGCTCGAGCAGCAGCAGCCGCGCGACGCCCAGGCGGTGGCGGGCGTCGCGCTCGTCCTCGGAGCCCGCGACCGCGAGCCCGACGCTGGCGCCCTCGTCGACGAGCCCCGGGAAGCCGCGGACCTCGTGGCCGGCGCGGGTCTGCACGAAGGAGGGCTCGATGGTGCCGAAGGTCCAGCCGGTCTCACCGCTGCGGGCGACCCCGGAGTCGGCCGCGACCTCGGCCATCGCCTGGGCGAAGCGCGGGCGCAACGGCTCCTTGAGCGCCTCGAGGTCCTTGCCGCGGGCCTGCTCGGCCCCGGTGTCGTCGACGACGCGGTAGGTCGGTCGCAGGTGCTCGGGCACCTTGGTCCAGTCCCACGCCTCGCGGGGCACGACGACGCCGGTGGTCGAGCGACACCAGCGCTCGAGGGCGTCGAGCAGCGGCTCCTCGCCCGCCGGCACCTCGCGCAGGAAGTCGCGGGCCCGGTCGGGGGCGGGCACGAAGCTGACGCGCAGGTTCTTCGGCAGGCTGCGGATCAGGCTGGTGACCAGCTCCTCGCGCAGCCCCGGCACGACCCAGGAGAAGTCGTCGGCCCCGACCCGGTTCAGGGTGGTGACGGGCACGTCGATGGTGAGGCCGTCGTCGGCGGCGCCCGGCTCGAAGTGGTAGGCGATGGGGAACGTCAGACCCTCGTCGGCGGCCCACTGCTCGGGGTAGTCGGCCTCGCTGACCTCGGCGGCCGCGTCGTGGGTCAGCATCGCCGGGTCGAAGGTCAGCAGGTCGGGGCGGCGGCGGCGCTCCTGCTTCCACCACTGCTCGAAGTGCGAGCCGCTGACGACGTCGGGGCCGATCCGGGTGTCGTAGAAGTCGAAGAGGGTGTGCTCGTCGACCACGATGTCGCGGCGCCGGGCGCGGTGCTCGAGCTCGGCGGCCTCCTCGAGCAGGCGCAGGTTCTCGGCGTAGAAGCGGTGGCGGCCCGAGGTGAGCTGCGCCCACTCGCCGTAGACGAGCGCGTGGCGGATGAAGAGCTCGCGCGAGAGCTCCTTGTCGACCTTGCCGTAGGCCACGAGCCGGTCGGCGACCAGCGGCACGCCGTAGAGGGTCGCCCGCTCGTAGGCCACGACTGAGGCGCGCTTCTTCGACCAGTGCGGCTCCGACCAGGTGCGCTTGACCAGGTCGCCACCGAGGCGCTCGGCCCAGGCCGGGTCGAAGCCCGCGGCCTGGCGGGCCCAGAGACGGCCGGTCTCGACGAGCTCGGCGGCCATGACGTACTGCGGGGGCTTCCGGGCCAGTCCGCTGCCGGGGAAGATCGCGAACCGGGCGCCGCGCGCGCCGAGGTACTCCCGCATCGGGCGGCGACCGGTGCGCGCCTTGGCGCCCGGGGCCTCCTTCTCGCGCTCCTCCAGCAGGCCGATCTGCGACAGCAGACCCGACAGCAGGGCCTGGTGGATGCCGTCGGCGTCGGGCTGGTCGGCGGGTCGGCCGACCTCGATGCCCATCTCCTTGCAGACCTGGCGCAGCTGCGACTCGAAGTCCTGCCACTCGCGCACCCGCAGGTAGTTGAGGAACTCCCGCTTGCACATGCGGCGGAAGGCGCTGCCGGAGAGCTCGCGCTGCTGCTCGCGCAGGTGCGACCACAGGTTGAGCCAGGTCAGGAAGTCGGAGCCCTCGGCCTTGAAGCGGGCGTGGAGCTGGTCGGCCTGGGCCTGCTGCTCCGCGGGACGCTCGCGGGGGTCCTGCAGCGACAGCGCGGCCGCCACGACGAGCACCTCGCGCACGCAGCCGAGCCGCTCGGCCTCGAGGATCATGCGGCCCAGGCGCGGGTCGATCGGCAGCCGGGCGAGGCGCTGCCCGAGCCGGGTCAGCCGCCGGGCCTCCGGGGCGCCGGTCGAGGGCAGCGCGCCGAGCTCCTCGAGCAGCTGCACCCCCGACTGCACGTTGCGCCGGTCGGGGGGCTCGACGAAGGGGAAGCGGGCCACGTCGCCGAGACCGAGGCTGGTCATCTGCAGGATGACGCTGGCCAGGTTGGTGCGCAGGATCTCGGGGTCGGTGAACTCCGGGCGCGCCTCGAAGTCCTCCTCGGAGTAGAGCCGGATCGCCACGCCGGCCGCGACGCGACCGCAGCGCCCGGAGCGCTGGTTGGCCGAGGCCTGGCTGATCGCCTCCACCGGCAGCCGCTGGACCTTGGTGCGCAGCGAGTAGCGGCTGATGCGCGCGACGCCGGTGTCGACGACGTAGCGGATGCCGGGCACGGTCAGCGAGGTCTCCGCGACGTTGGTCGCCAGCACGATGCGACGCCCGGTGTGGGAGCTGAAGACGCGGTGCTGCTCGGCGGCCGAGAGCCGGGAGTAGAGGGGCACGACCTCCGTGCCGCCGCCGCGGGTGCCCTGGGTGGCCTCGGTCAGCGCCTCGGCGGTGTCACGGATCTCCCGCTCGCCGGGCAGGAAGACCAGGATGTCGCCGGGCCCCTCGGCGAAGAGCTCGCGGCAGGCCTCGACGATCGCCTCGGTCTGGTCGCGCACGACGACCTCGCCGTCCTCGTCCTGGTCGTCGCCCGCCTCCTCCGGCAGCACCATGAGCGGGCGGTAGCGGACCTCGACGGGATAGGTGCGCCCCGACACCTCGATGATCGGGGCCGGCTTCCCGTCGCGGTCGGCGAAGTGGGCGGCGAAGCGCTCGGGGTCGATGGTCGCCGAGGTGATGACGAGCTTGAGGTCGGGTCGCTGCGGCAGCAGGCGGCGCAGGTAGCCCAGCAGGAAGTCGATGTTGAGCGAGCGCTCGTGGGCCTCGTCGATGATGATCGTGTCGTAGCGGCGCAGCATGCGGTCGCGCTGGAGCTCGGCGAGCAGGATGCCGTCGGTCATCAGCTTGACGCGGGTCGCGCGGGTCGTGCGGTCGGTGAAGCGCACCTGGTAGCCGACCACCGACTCCTCCCCCAGCGGCTGGCCGAGCTCGTCGGCGATCCGCTCCGCCACCGACCGGGCCGCGATCCGGCGCGGCTGGGTGTGGCCGATCAGCCCGCCCGAGCTGCGCTCCTTGCCGTCGCGGCCCTTCCTCGTCGTACGCCGGCCGCGGCCGAGCTCGAGGCAGATCTTGGGCAGCTGCGTGGTCTTGCCGGAGCCGGTCTCCCCGGCCACGATCACGACCTGGTGGTCGCGGATGGCCTGCGCGATGTCGTCGCGGCGCTGGGTGACGGGGAGCTCGGCGGGGTAGGTGATCGAGAGCTCGGGCGGCGCCTGCTCTCCGGCCGGGCGCGGGGAGGACATGATGCTCCCCATTCTGCCTGCGGCCGGGTGACGGGGGCCAACGGGTTGCCGGCGCGGGCCCTCGGCCTCTGGTCGCGCCGGCTGCTGGCGGCGCACCCTGGGTCATGCGCCGTCTGCTGATGCTCGTGCCCGCCGCCCTCCTCGCGCCGCTGCTCGCCGTCGCGGGGCACGTCGGACCCGCGCAGGGCGGTGAGACGTTCATCCGCCCCACCCACGGGCTCGACCCCGACGACTGGTCGCTGCGTCGGCTCGACTGCGACCTCGTGGAGGCCGACACCACCCGCGTCGGCCTCACTGCCGGACCCGCCACCTCCGGCCAGGGCAGCCTGCTCGTCGAGGGCACCGCCGACTCCCTGGGCGGGGTGGTGCGGCACCGCTCGGGGTCGTTGCCGTCGGTGTCGGTGGTGGTCATGGGCGCGGGGGGCGGCGAGGACGCGCCGGAGGGCGTCGCGCCGCAGGGTGTGTGGTGGGTCGAGGCCGGCGGCGTCACCTACACCAGCGACCCGGTCGACCTCGGCGACGGCGTCTTCGAGCGGGTCCACCTCGACGCGGCCGTCCTCCACGGTCCCGACTTCACCGGCAGCGTCCGCGACGTGCCCGGCAACCAGGACGACTGGACGGCTGGCCTCCTCACCGGAGGCTGCGTGCGGAGCCCGACGGCCCGCCTCGACGTCTTCTTCTGGAAGAAGAGCCGCTTCGGCGACGACCTGGAGCCGAGCGACTGGCTGCGCCTCGACCACGTCGCCGACGTCGGCGACCCGCCGCCCGTCGGCAGCCGCTTCACGCTGCGCGCCCGCGCCCTCCACGCCGGGCTGCTCACCGGCGTGGTCACCCCGGTCGACGGCGCCCGGGTCCACTTCCGACGGGTGCTCACCGACGGCGCGGTGCGCACCACCTCCGAGCAGCGCGCCAACGCTCGCGGCTGGGTGACCCTGCGACGCACCGCGGACCAGAGCGCCACGTGGCGGGCACGGCGGGACCGCTCCGGTGGTCGACCCGACGTGGTCAGCCCGGCCCACGACGTCTACGCCGCCCTGGCGCTCTCACGCCCCCGGCTCGACGGCACCCCCTGCCCGGGCGTCCGGGCCTGCGAGGACATGACTGTCGACGGCCCCCGGGTCGTCGTCTCGGGCACGCTGGCGCCACCGCGCGGTCGGGTCGAGGTGCACGTCACCCCGGTCGACGGCGACCCGACGGTGCACATGGTCCGCCCCGGACCACGACAGCGCTGGCGCACCGCCTTCTCCCTGCCCGCGGGTCGCTACCACGTCTTCGTCGACGCCCTCTCGACCTCGCCCGAGTACGTCGACGCCAACGCCTGGTGGCTCGACCTCCGCGTCCGCTGACGCGCACCCGTCAGGGGTGCGATCGGCCGTGAGGCCCCGCGCCTCAGCCGGCGCGGACGAGGGTCGTCCAGCCGTGGGGGTTGGTCCAGGTGTAGGTGCCGTCGGGATGCCGGTGGTAGCTCCAGGGTGGGCTGCCCTCGGAGCCGGTGGTCTTGAGGCGGTGGTGGTGGCGGCACAGCGGCGCGAG
>NZ_CAKASO010000036.1:0-45082 GCF_916862475.1 Nocardioides sp. Leaf374 | reverse complement strand
CGCGGGGAGCCTCGTCCGCCCCGGGGGCCGACGGCGGGGCAGGGACCGCCGGGGCGGTGCCGCGCGCGGGCGGCGGCTCCGGGGTCTCGACGACCGGCAGCGGGGCGGTGCTCCCGGCGTCGGAGGTGTCCGCGGGCGCCGCGGGGCCGGTGTCGACGGGACGCGAGGCGGGGGTCTCCTCCGGCGGGGTGGCGTCACGCTTGCGGCGACGCTTGAGCCCGAAGGACGGCACCTCCAGCGACGGCGCCTCGGGTCGCTGCTGCTCGTCTGGCATGCGGCCAGTCTGACACGCAGCGGCGGGCCGCGTCCGCGGGTCCGCGGGGCGCGCCGGCTCTCCTCGCCCGGTCGCCGCCGCGCTCACCGGCACCCCTGCGGTCCCGGGACCACGAAGGGCCCGGATCCTGGTGGATCCGGGCCCTGATGGTCGGGCTGACAGGATTTGAACCTGCGGCCTCCTCGTCCCGAACGAGGCGCGCTACCAAGCTGCGCCACAGCCCGATCGTGACCACCGGCGATGCCGGGCTCACAAGCACGGGAGCATACCCGAGCCGCTCCTGCGGCCCCCAATCGGCCGCAGGGTCGTCCGGACCCTGGTCACCGGCCCCGGTCAGCGGCCCCGGTCAGCGGCCCCGGTCAGCGGGGAGCGCGCGGCACCAGGGTGAGCAGCGTGGCCTCGGGGCGGCAGGCCAGGCGCAGCCGCACGTAGGGGTTGGTGCCGAGGCCGGCGCACACGTGCATCCACGCCGAGCCCGGGTCGCCGTCGCGGGAGTCGGCGGGGTGACGGTGCAGCCCGCGGGCCCGGGCCGGCTCGAGGTCGCAGTTGGTGGCCAGCGCCCGACCTCCGGGCAGGCACACCTGGCCGCCGTGGGTGTGACCGGCCAGGACCAGGTCGTGCCCCTGGGCGGAGAAGTGGTCGAGGACGCGCAGGTAGGGGGCGTGGGTGACGCCGATGCGCACGTCGGCGCCGGGGTCGGCGGGGCCGGAGACCGCGTCGAGGCGGTCGTAGCCGAGGTGGGGGTCGTCGACCCCGGCGAAGGCGAGCCGGGTACCGCGCACGGTGAGGGCGCCGCGGGTGTTGGTGAGGTCGAGCCAGCCCCGCCCGGTGAAGGTCGCCGACAGCTCGCGCCAGGGCAGCTGCGGGGTGTGGGTGGCGCGTCGGCCGTCGTCGGGCAGGAGGTAGCGCAGGGGGTTGCGCAGGCTCGGCTCGAAGTAGTCGTTGGAGCCGTGCACGAAGACGCCCGGCACGTCGAGCAGCGCTCCGAGGGCGTCGCGCACGACAGGCACCGCGTCGCGGTGGGAGAGGTTGTCACCGGTGTCCACCACGAGGTCGGGGCGGAGCTCGGCCAGTCCGGCCAGCCACTCCTGCTTGCGGCGCTGGCCCGGGGTCATGTGCAGGTCGGAGAGGTGGAGCACGCGCAGCGGCTCGTGGCCGGCCGGCAGCAGCGGGACCTCGACGCGGCGCAGGGTGTAGGCCCGCGCCTCCGAGGCGGCGTACGCCGTGAGGGCCGCGCCGGTCGCGGCGGCCGCGGCCGCCCCGGTGAGGAGGTGGGGCGCGATGCGGGTGAGGAGCACCGGCCCAGGCTGCCACAATGGGCCTCATGCCCGCCCTCAAGGACCGTCTCCGTGCCGACCTGACCACCGCCATCAAGGCCCGCGACGAGGTGCGCTCCTCCACCCTGCGCATGGTGCTGAGCGCCCTCACCAACGCCGAGGTCGCCGGCAAGCAGGCCCGCGAGCTCACCGACGACGACGTCGTGGGCGTGCTGACCAGCGAGGCCAAGAAGCGCCGCGAGGCGGCGACCGCCTTCGCCGACGGCGGTCGCGACGAGATGGCCGCCAAGGAGCGGGCCGAGGCCGAGGTCATCGCCGACTACCTGCCCGAGCAGCTCACCGACGCCGAGGTCGCCGAGATCGTCTCGGCCGCGGTCGCGCAGACCGGCGCGGCCGGTGAGGGCATGCGCGCCATGGGCAAGGTCATGGGCCTCGTGCAGCCGCAGGTCAAGGGCCGTGCCGACGGCGGCGCGGTCGCCGCGGAGGTGCGCCGCCAGCTCGGCGCCTGACCCCACGCACGACGAAGGCCCGCTCCCTCCAGGGAGCGGGCCTTCGTGCGTCAGGGGGTGGTGCGGTCAGTTGCCGCGACCGCCGCCGTTGCCGCCGCCCCGACCGTTGCCGTTGCCGTTGCCGTTGCCGCCCGCGTCACCGCCGCCGCCGTTCCCACCGCCGTTGCCGCCGCCTCCGCCGCCCTGGGGGGTCGAGGGAGCGACGGGCTGGGGCACGACCCCGGTGGACTGGTAGATGGTGATCGCGGTGCCGGACGGAGCCGACTCGCCGCCGCTGGGGTAGGTGTAGGCGACCGAGTCGGCGGCGTAGCCGGTGTCGCGGTAGCCGCCGTAGGTGTAGCCGAACCCGGCCGAGGACAGCTGGCTCTGCGCCTCGGTCAGCGACAGGCCCGCGACGTCGGGGATGGTGGTGAGCACGCCCTCCACGTCGGTGCCGGAGGGAGCGACGAAGTTGTCGTCGTCGAGCTGGTCGTCGACGGCCTTCATGGCGTCACCCCACATCGGCCCGGCCACGCCGGAGCCGGAGGCCGCGGAGATGTAGGTGCCGCCGACGGTCTGGTAGCTGAGGCTGACCGGCGTGCCCACGTCGTTGGCGCCGGCGATCATGGCGGCGGTGGCGAGCTTGGGGGTGTAGCCGACGAACCACACCGACTTGCCGTCCTGGGTGGTGCCGGTCTTGCCCGCCGCGGGCGAGTCGAGCGCCTCGGCGGAGGCGAAGCCGCCCTCGATGACGCCGCGCAGCACCGAGTTGACGGCGTCGGCCGTCGAGGCCTCCATCACCTGGTCGCACGAGGAGGGGTACTCCTTGAGCAGGTTGCCCCGCAGGTCCTCGATCGCGGTGACGGGGCGGGCGTCGCAGTGCAGGCCGCGGCCGGCGAAGGTGGCGTAGGCCTCGGCCATCTCCAGGGGGCTGACGTTGGGGCTGCCCAGGGTGAAGGAGGGCACGCGCTCGGCGCCGTTGCCGAACTCGTCGCCGGTGGGGTTGTCGAGGTCGAGGCCCATCGACTGGGCCAGCTCGAAGGGCTGGCAGATGCCGGTGCGGGCCTCGAGCTGGGCGTAGAAGGTGTTGACCGACAGCTGGGTGCCGGTGATGAGGTTCATGGTGCCCGAGTCGGTGGAGTTGCTCGGCGACCACGTGCCGTAGCCGTAGGGCTCGCCGTCGCAGTCCTCGAAGGCCGACTCGCTGATCGAGATGGTCGGCGGGGAGTAGATGGTCTCGGTGAGCGGGATGCCGTCCTCGACCGCCGCGGCCAGCACGAAGGCCTTGAAGGTGGAGCCGCCCTGGAAGCCGGCGGAGTCGCCGTACTTCTCGTTGACGGCGTAGTTGAGGTAGGTCTCGCCGGCGGCCATGTCGTCGCCCATGGGCCGCGACTGCGCGATGGCGCGGACGTTGCCGGTGCGCGGCTCGACCATGGCCAGGCCGCCGATGGCGGTGTCGGTCGGGTAGACGTGGCTGGCGACCGAGGCGTCGGCGGCCTCCTGGAAGCTCTGGTCGAGGGTGGTGCGGATCCGCAGGCCCCCCGAGAGCAGCATGTCCTTGCGCTCGCGACGGGTGTCGCCGAGCGCCGGGTCCTCCATGAGGTAGTTGACGACGTAGTCGCAGAAGAAGGGGGCGACGGTCGAGACGCAGCCGTTGGGCGTGTTGGTGACCTTGAGCCGCAGCGGGGTGTCCTTGAGCCGGTCGGCCTTGGTCCCGGGGATCACCGAGAGCTCCGCCATCCGGTCGAGCACGACGTTGCGGCGCTCGATGGCGCGGTCGGGGGAGTTGGTGGGGTCGTAGCCGTCGGGGCTCTTGACCAGGCCGGCCAGCATCGCCGACTGGGGGTAGTTGAGCTGCTTGGCGTTGACGTCGAAGTAGTGCTTGGCCGCGGCCTGGATGCCGTAGGCGCCGTCGCCGAAGTAGGCGATGTTGAGGTAGCGCTCGAGGATCCAGTCCTTGCTGTGGCGCTGCTCCAGGGCGATGGCGTAGCGCAGCTCGCGGATCTTGCGGGCGTAGCTGTCGTCGATCGCCGCGGCACGCTGCTTCTTGGTCTTGGCCTGCGTCAGCAGGGTCTGCTTGACCAGCTGCTGGGTGATCGAGGACCCGCCCTGGACGTTGCCGTCGTTGGCCTGGTTGGTCACGAAGGCGCGCAGGGTGCCGCGCACGTCAAGGGCGCCGTGCTGGTAGAACCGCGAGTCCTCGATGGCGATGATCGACTTCACCATCTTGCGCGAGATCTGGCTCAGCGGGACCTCGACGCGGTTCTGGTCGTAGAGCGTCGCGATGACGTTGCCCTCGACGTCGGTGATCTCGGTCTTCTGGGCCAGCTGCTCGGTCTCGAGCTCGGCGGGCAGGCTGTCCATGGTCTCGGCGACGTTGCGGGCGCTGATGCCCAGGACGCCGGCGAACGGGATGGCGAGCCCGGCGACGACGACGCCGAGGACGGCCGACACGGCGACCATCACACCCAGGTGGGTGAGCACCCGGCCGCTGGATAGACGGTCACTGCGCGGTTCAGACATGCCGCCAGGGTACGGGAGGCCTCCAGGCCCCAGCGAAACCCGGCTAGGGGAGAGTAGTCATTTCGGACTATGCGGCTCGACCTCAACGAGTCTGTCCGCTGCCGGCCCCGGTTCCTTAACTTGTACCCAAGAGATCACAGGATCGTGCGTCATGGGGACGCCACACCTGCTCTCGGACGATGTGGGGACATCATCATGTGGGTTGAAGACTGGACGCCGCGCGCCGCCTGCCGGGCCGCGCAGCCGGATCAGCTGTTCGTCCGTGGGGCCGAGCAGAACAAGGCCAAGCAGCTGTGCGCCGGGTGCCCCGTGCGCACCGAGTGCCTCGCCGAGGCCCTGGACAACCAGATCGAGTGGGGAGTCTGGGGTGGCATGACCGAGCGTGAGCGCCGCGCCCTCCTGCGCCGCCGGCCCAACGCCTCGTGGCGCTCGGTCCTCGAGGCCGCCCGCACCCAGGCCGCACCGGCCCCCGTGGCCGCGCCCCGCACCGCCGACGTCACGGTCTGAGGCCCGACCCGGCGCCGACGAGACGGCGCCGGCGTCCGACCCGCAGCCCTAGCCCTCGGCGAGCAGCTCGCCGACGCGGCGCAGACCGCCGAGGTCGTGCACGTCGCCCGCGAGGGCGGGCACGACGGCGGTGGCGACGCCGGGGTGGGCCGCGGCGAAGCGGGCACGCAGACCGGCCTCGCGCTCGACCAGGCGCACCTGGTCGGCGTGCAGCCGCAGCAGGCCCGCGGTGAGGTCGTCCTCGGTGCGGCCCGCGCGCAGGCGGGCCGCCGCGCTCATGGCCTCGTCTGCCGACAGGTCGCTGGCGGGGGCCGGGCTGGCCCGGTTGACGACCAGGCCCGCCAGCGGCATGCGGTCGCCGCTGAGCCGCTCGACGAAGTACGCCGCCTCGCGCAGCGCGTCGGGCTCGGGCGCCGCCACGACCAGGAAGGCCGTGCCCTCGGCCTGCAGCAGGGCGTAGGTGCGCTGGGCCCGCTGGCGGAAGCCGCCGAAGACGGTGTCGATCGCCGACACGAAGGTCTGCAGGTCGCGCAGCACCTGAGCACCGAGGATCTTGGTGAGGGCGTTGGTGACGATCCCGAGCCCCGCGGTCATCAGCCGGGCCGGCCCCTTGGCCGGGGCCAGCATCAGCCGGATGAAGCGGCCGTCGAGGAAGCTGGAGAGGCGCTCGGGCGCGTCGAGGAAGTCGAGCGCCGAGCGCGAGGGCGGGGTGTCGACCACGATGAGGTCGTAGGTGCCGTCGCGCTGGGCGTCGGCGTGGATCTGGCCCAGCTTCTCCATCGCCATGTACTCCTGCGTGCCCGCGAACGAGCTGGAGAGGGCGACGTAGAAGGGGTTCTCCAGGATCTGGCGCGCCTTCTCCGGGCTGGCCTGGCTCTCGACCACCTCGTCGAAGGTGCGCTTCATGTCCAGCATCATCGCGTCGAGGGACCCGGTGGCGCCCTCCGCGAGGCCGGTGACCGGGCGCGGGGTGTTGTCGAGCTCCTCGATGCCCATCGACTGCGCCAGGCGCCGGGCGGGGTCGATGGTCAGCACGACCACCTTCCGGCCACGCTCGGCCGCCCGCAGCGCGAGCGCGGCGGAGGTGGTCGTCTTGCCGACGCCGCCGGAGCCGCAGCACACGATGATGCCGGTGGTGGTGTCGTCGAGCAGCGCGTCGACGTCGAGGGGCGGGGCGGCGGAGGCGCGCCCGGCCAGCGGGCCGACGCGGGGTCCTGAGCGGGTCATGCGATCCCCTGTTCCTTCAGCGCTGCGGCCAGCTCATAGAGCCCGCCGAGGTCGACGCCGCCCGGCAGGCGCGGCAGCTCGTACGACGGCACGCCGAAGTCGGCGACGAGGGCGCGCTGGGCGTCCTCGAGGGCGCGGCGCTCCGCGTGGTCGTGGGCGACGCGGAGCAGGCCGTCGAGCAGCGGGTCGCTCACCGGCAGGCCGGCCTCGGCCAGGTCGGCGGCCAGCGCGTCGCGGTCGAGTCCGTCGGCGCGGGCCACCGCCAGGTCGTCGTCGCCGATGTCGCGGGGGCGCACCATGTTGACCACGACGCCGCCGACGGGGAGGCCGTCCCGGCGCAGCTCCTCGATGCCGTCGTGGGTCTCCTGCACCGGCATCTCCTCGAGCACGGTGACCAGGTGGACCGCGGTGCGCGGGGAGCGGAAGAGGGTCATCATCGTGTCGGACTGGTTCTTGATCGGTCCGACCTTGGCCAGGCCGGCCAGCTCGTCGCTGACGTTGAGGAACTGCGAGATGCGTCCCGTCGGCGGGGCGTCGAGCACCACGGCGTCGTAGGTGATGGCGTTCCTGTTGCGGCTGTTGCGCTCGACGGCCTCGTAGACCTTGCCGGTGAGCAGCACGTCGCGCACGCCCGGGGCGATCGTGGTGGCGAACTCCACCACCCCGAAGCGGTCGAGGGCACGGCCGGCGCGGCCGAGTTTGTAGTACATCGCGAGGTACTCCAGCAGCGCCGACTCCGGGTCGATGTGCAGCGCGTGCACGGTGCCGGCGCCGCGGTCGGTGCTCAGCCCGGTCGCGACGCGGACCTCCTCGTAGGGCAGCGGGTCGACGTCGAACATCCGGGCGATGCCCTGGCGTCCCTCGACCTCGCAGACGAGGACGTTCTTGCCGTGGGAGGCCAGCGCGAGCGCGAGGGCCGCCGCCACGGTGGACTTGCCGGTGCCGCCCTTGCCGGTCACGACGTGCAGCCTGACCTTCGGCCAGTCCGGCCGCCTCTGCGCACTCACGGGGCAACCCTAGGTGTGACGCCCTAGGGGTGGGACATGATGGGGCGATGGCTCTTCTCGGGACCCGTCGATGACCGCCGCGGACCGCACCGGCTCCGCCCCGCCCGCCGCCGACCAGGCGCCACGCTGGAAGGTGGTCGGCCCGGGGCTGGTGGTGGCCGCCACCGGCGTCGGTGCCGCCGACCTGGTGGCGACCCTGGTGGCCGGCTCGAAGTTCGGCTACACGCTGCTGTGGGTGGCCGTGCTGGGGGCGGTGATCAAGGTGGTGCTCGTCGAGGGCGCCGGGCGCTACTCGCTGGCCACGGGGCGCACCATCTTCGAGGGCTGGCGCAGCCTCGGCCGGTGGACGACCTGGTACTTCGCGCCGTACATCGTGGTCTGGGGCCTGGTCTACGGCGCGACGGCGATGTCGTCGACGGCGCTGCCGCTGGTGGCCCTCTTCCCCGACCTGTCGCTGCGCTGGACCGCGGTGGCCTCGGGGCTGGTGGGCCTGGCGCTGGTGTGGTTCGGCTCCTACCGCACCTTCGAGAAGGTGATCACGGTCTTCGTGGCGATGATGTTCGTCGCCGTGGTGGGCGCGGCGGTGCTGACGCTGCCCAACCTCGGCGAGGTCGTGCTCGGCCTGCGCCCGATCTTCCCCGACGACTCGGTCATCAACGTGCTGGGGATCGCGGGCGGCGTCGGCGGCACCATCACGCTGGCCGCCTACGGCTACTGGCTGCGCGAGAAGGGCTGGGACACCCCGCGCTTCATGAAGGTCATGCGCATCGACAACGGCGTGGCCTACGCCGTGACCGGGGTCTTCGTGGTCTCGATGCTCATCGTCGGCGCGGAGCTGCTCTACTCCGCCGGCATCGCCATCGACTCCGGCGACCAGGGTCTCGTGCAGCTCGCCGACGTGCTGCAGGACCGCTACGGCGAGGTCTTCGGCGTCGTGTTCCTCGTCGGCTTCTGGGCCTCGTCGTTCTCCTCGCTCATCGGGGTCTGGAGCGGGGTGAGCCTGATGTTCGCCGACTTCTGGGGCAACCTGCGCGACCTGCCCTCGGGCCACCCGGCGACCCGCACCGGTGGCCGGTACTTCCGCGCCTACATGCTGTGGCTGACCTTCCCGCCGATGCTGCTGCTCCTGCTCGACCGGCCGGTGGGGCTGATCCTGGCCTACGGCGTGCTCGGTGCCTTCTTCATGCCGTTCCTCGCCGTGACCCTGCTGGTGCTGCTCAACCGGCGCCGCGACGGTGCGCTGGAGCACACCGAGGTGCCGCAGCAGTGGCGCAACGGCTGGCTCTCCAACTCGCTGCTGGTGCTGTGCGCGGTGCTCTTCGCCGCGCTCGCGCTCAACGAGCTGCGCGGCGTGCTCGCGCCGTACCTGCCCTTCCTGTGAGCGCCGGGCCCGGACGTGCCACGGACCCCGGGAGGGCTGCTCCCGGGGCCCGCGGAGAGTGGGGCCGACCTGCGTCGACGGTGCACGGTCAGGCGACCAGGGCGAGCTCCTCGTCGGCGGTGCGCACGGCCTGGCGGCCGCGGCCCAGCGACTTGGAGACGACCACCAGGGCGGCGGTCACGAGGGTGCCGACCACGACGGCCACGAGGTAGCCGGGGATGCCGCTGATGAGCGGGGTGACCCAGATGCCGCCGTGGGGCGCTGCGAGCTTGCTGCCGAAGGCGGCGACCAGGCCGCCGGTGACGCCCGAGCCGACCATGATCGAGGGGATGACCCGCAGCGGGTCGGCGGCGGCGAAGGGGATCGCGCCCTCGGTGATGAAGGAGGCGCCGAGCAGCCAGGCGGCCTTGCCGTTCTCCCGCTCGGCCTCGGTGAAGAGGTGCTTGCGCACGACGGTGGCCAGGGCGAGGCCCAGGGGCGGGGTCATGCCGGCGGCCATCACGACGGCCATGACGGTCAGGGCGGCGCTGGAGTCGGCGATGGCCGAGGCGGTGAGGCCGCCGGTGGCGAAGACGTAGGCGGTCTTGTTGACGGGGCCGCCCATGTCGAAGGCCATCATCAGGCCGAGCACGACGCCGAGCACGGCGATCGAGCCGCCGCTGAGGCTGTCGAGGCCGTCGGTGAGGCCGGTCTGCACGCTGGCCAGCGGGCGACCGATGACGAGGAGCATCACGACCGTGGTGGCGAAGGTGGCCAGCAGCGGGGTGACCACGACGGGCATGAGGCTGGCGACGGCCTTGGGCACGCGCAGACGGCTGATGCCCAGGGCGAGGAAGCCGGCCACGAAGCCGCCGACCAGGCCTCCGAGGAAGCCGGCGCCGACGACGCCGGAGAGGGCTCCGGCGACGAAGCCCGGCGCGAGCCCGGGTCGGTCGGCGATCGCGTAGGCGATGAACCCCGCCAGCACCGCGACCAGGAAGCCGAACGCCGCCACGCCGCCCTGGAAGAGCAGCGCGGCCCACTCCATGCCGGAGGTGGGGTCGAAGCCCGCGATGAGGTCGGTGACGGGGATCTGGGTGACCTCGACGGCACCCTGGTCGCCGCCGGCGATCCGGGCGAGCATGAAGCCGAGCGCGATCATGATGCCGCCGGCGGCGACGAAGGGGATCATG
The DNA here is from genome assembly GCF_916862475.1 of Nocardioides sp. Leaf374. Classification (NCBI taxonomy): domain Bacteria; kingdom Bacillati; phylum Actinomycetota; class Actinomycetes; order Propionibacteriales; family Nocardioidaceae; genus Nocardioides; species Nocardioides sp. Leaf374. The sequence goes on along the minus strand of NZ_CAKASO010000036.1, from coordinate 35,226 downwards.
TAGCTGACCCCCGTCATCAGCCACTGGCGCACCCGCGAGCCGACCGACCCGCCGGCCTCGACCTTCGTCGCGGGCGCCGCGGCGGCGCCCGGCACGGTGCTGGTGGCGGTGCTCGTGGCGGTGCTCGTGCGGACCCCGGCGCGGGCGGCGGCCTCGGCCTCGCGGATGAGCCCGGCGGGGTCGCTGATGCCGCGCTTGACGCCGGAGACGACCGTGGGCAGGCCGGTGAAGCGGTGCTTGTCGCGCACCTCGACGTCGGCGGCCAGGATGACGGCGTCGGCGCGGTCGAGGTCGGCCTGGCTGACGCGGACCGCGCCGCCGGCGCCCTGGGTCTCGACCACGATCTCGTGGCCGGCCTCGCGGGCGGCGGTCTCCAGGGCCTCGGCGGCCATGTAGGTGTGCGCGATGCCCGTGGGGCACGACGTCACGGCGATGAGGAACATGTGGACTTCCTTCGAGCAGTGGCCGGAGCGGCCGAGGGTGGGCCACCCCCCGTGGCCTCCGGACGAGAGTGAGGCAGGTCACGTCCGTCCGTCAAGACGTTCGCAGGTAAAACCACAGGCTCGGGTGTCGGAACGGGCGCGATCGGGCTCGGGCCCGTCGTGTGCTCCGTCCGGGCCCAGCGACGTGAGTAGGGTGCGGAGCATGACCAAGTGGGAGTACCAGGTGGCGCCGATTCCGCTCCACAACGAAGCGCTCATGCTCAACAACTTCGGCCAGGACGGCTGGGAGCTGGTGACCATCCAGACCAACGCCCAGGGCGGGCTGATCGCCTTCCTCAAGCGACCCGCCCAGTGACCTCCCAGGGGACCTCCCCCGAGGAGCGGCTGGCCGCGATGAGGCTGGCGGTGCCCGAGGTCGCCGCCCCCGTGGCCGTCTACGTGCCCGTCGTGCGCACCGGCGACCTGGTGCTGACCTCCGGGCAGCTGCCGATGCGCAGCGGCGAGCTCATGGCCACCGGCAAGGTCGGCGGCGAGGTCACCGTGGAGGAGGCCTACGCCTGCGCACAGCAGTGCGCGCTCAACGCCATCGCCGCGGTGCGCTCCGAGGTCGGCGACCTCTCGCGCGTCGTGCGCGTCGTCAAGGTCGTCGCCTTCGTGGCCTCCACCCCCGACTTCACCGGCCAGCCCCAGGTCGCCAACGGCGCCTCGGAGCTGCTCGGCGAGGTGTTCGGCGACGCCGGCGTGCACGCCCGCTCCGCCGTCGGGGTGCCGGTGCTGCCGCTCGACGCCCCCGTCGAGGTCGAGATCATGGTGGAAGTGGCCCCCTGATGCGGATCCCGCTCCCGCCCGTGCCGCTGCCCGCCGAGGTCGCGACCGTGGCGCTGGAGTACGCCGCGGGCCGCCGCGAGCCGGTCGAGCCGCGCGACGCGGCCACCGTCGTGCTGCTGCGGGGCGGGGAGCGGGGCCCGGAGGTCTACCTGCTGCGGCGCCAGGCCACGATGGCCTTCGCCGGCGGCATGGCCGTCTTCCCGGGCGGCGGTGTCGACCCCCGCGACTTCGACGCCGAGGTCGCCTGGGCCGGACCGACACCCGCGCAGTGGGCCGAGCGGCTGGGCTGCGACGAGGACAAGGCGCGCGCCCTGGTCTGCGCCGCGGTGCGCGAGACCTTCGAGGAGTCGGGGGTCCTGCTCGCCGGGCCCTCCGAGGACGACGTCGTCGCCGACACCACCTCGCAGGACTGGGAGGCCGACCGCGTGGCCCTCGAGGCGCGCGAGCTCGCGCTCACCGACCTGCTGACGCGCCGCGGGCTCGTGCTGCGCACCGACCTGCTCGGCGTCTGGGACGCGTGGCTGACCCCGGTCTTCGAGCCGCGCCGCTACCGCACCTGGTTCTTCGTCGCGCTCCTGCCCGAGGGCCAGCGCACCCGCGACGTGTCGAGCGAGTCCTCGTCGGTGACCTGGCTGCCGGCCGGCGTCGCCGCCGACCGGGCCGACGCCGGCGAGCTGGCGATGATGCCGCCGACGTACCTCACCTGCCTCGAGGTCGGCGACCACGCCGACCCGCACGAGGTGCTCCACGTGGCCGGGTCGCGCTCGGTCGCGATGTTCACCCCCACCGTCGAGCCGCTGGGCGAGGGCTGGACGCTGTCGATGCCCGAGCGGATGCGGCCCCTGGTCGCCGCCCGACGGGCCCAGCGGGGGGACTGAGCGGTGGTCGTGCCGCTCGGTGAGTGGGCCGGGGGATCCTTCGGCGAGCGCGCCCGCTGCGTGCTCGCGCCCAACGCCGACCTGATGACCCTCGACGGCACCAACACCTGGGTGCTGCGCGAGCCGGGCGCCTCCCGCGCGGTCGTCGTCGACCCCGGCCCGTCGATCACCTCCCACCTCGACACCGTCGCCGAGGCGGCGGGGGAGGTCGGACTGGTGCTGCTGACCCACCACCACCACGACCACGCCGAGGCGGCCCGCGAGTTCGCCGAGCGGATGGGCTGCGGGGTCCGTGCCCTCGACCCCGCGCTCTGCCTGGGCGCCGAGGGCCTCGTCGACGGCGACGTCGTGGAGGTCCACGGCCTCGAGGTGCGGGTCGTGGCGACGCCCGGCCACACCGCCGACTCGCTGTCCTTCTGGCTGCCCGCCGAGGCCGCCGTGCTCACCGGCGACACCGTGCTGGGGCGCGGCACGACCGTGGTCGCCCACCCCGACGGCCGCCTCGGTGCCTACCTCGACTCCCTCGACCGGCTGCACGCCCTGGCCTCCGAGCGCGACCTCGCCGCGATCTGGCCCGGCCACGGCCCGGTCATCGAGCAGGCGCTGCCCGTGCTCGACCACTACCGCACCCACCGCCGCTCGCGCCTCGAGCAGGTCGAGGACGCGCTGCGCGCCCTCACCCCCGCCGAGCGGTCCGCCGACGACCTCGCCCGCCGGGTCGTCGAGGTCGTCTACGCCGACGTCGACCCCGTGCTCTGGGGGGCCGCCGAGCTGTCCGTGCGCGCCCAGCTGGCCTACCTGGAGCACGGGCGCCAGGGGCGCCAGGGTTAGCCGCCCCGGACGCTGACTCGTGGCGCCGGTCTGCTTCCCGCGGCCTGACCGGCGGATCGGCGCAATTGCGTGATCCGGGAACGCCGGTCGCGCAATTGCGGCGGTCGTGCCGGGAAGCGCCGCCGGGCTTTGCGTGGTCTGGGCACCCTGGGCGTGTCCCGGGGGGTCGGAACAGCGCAAAGACCGGCAGCGGCGCATCCCCCGTGCCCCATGGCGGTGTCGGGCTGTGGACGACGTACGAGCGGTCGTGCCCGAGTGGGCATGAAGAGCGCATGGACCGATCGACCCCACCCTCCGCGCCCGGCCCTGACCCCGACGCCTCCTCCGGACGCGAGGCGGGTGGTCCGGCCGGCCTGGACCTCGGGCGACCCTTCACGACGGCGGCCTTCCTGGCCGCCGGCCACTCAGTCGTCGAGCTGCGCCGCCGGTGCTACCGGCAGGTGCTGCGGTCGGTGTGGGTGCACACCGAGGCCGTGGACGACGACACCCCCATCCGGGCCGCGCTGGCGTTGCACCCGGCGTCGGCGTACGCCAGCCACTTCAGTGCCGCCAGGGTCTGGGGCCTCCCGGTGCCCGAGCACCCCTTCGAGCACGTCACCGTGGTCAAGGCCTGCCACCGACGGCCGCGCCCGGGCCTGAAGACCCACGTCACCGGTCGTGGTCGGGCGGTGATGACGGCGCGAGGCGTGCGCGCCACCCCGCCGGTGGTCACGTTCATCCAGCTCGCGGGGTCCTTGGCCCTGGTCGACCTCGTCGTGCTCGGTGATGCGTTGGTCGCGCAGCGCGGTGTCACGGCGGCCCAGCTCCGGGCGGCCTGCGACCGCAGCACGGAGTACTACGCCGCGGCGGCGCGCGAGGCGGCGGCCTACGTCCGCGACGGCGTCGACTCCCCGCAGGAGACACGTACCCGTCTGCTGATCGTGCTCGCGGGGCTTCCCGAGCCCGCGGTCAACGTGGTGCTCCGCCACGACGACGGCTCGTGGTGGCGGCGCTTCGACCTCTGCTACGAGCTGGTGCGGCTCGTCATCGAGTACGACGGGCGACAGCACGCCGACGACGCGCGGCAGTGGCAGTCCGACCTGGTGCGCCGCGAGGAGCTCGACGATGCGGGGTACCGGATCCTCGTCGTCACCGCGTCCGGACTGTTCGTCGAGCCGGGCCGCACGCTGGAGCGGATCCGTCGCCAACTGGTCGAGCGCGGCTGGCCCGACGTGCCGCCTCTGGACGAGACCTGGAAGCGGCACTTCCCCACCTGAGGTGCGCAAGCGGCGCAATTGCGCCCGCGACGCGGCCCGCCGCTCGGAGCTTTGCGCCGTCCGCGCAGCACGGAGCGCGCCGTGGTCGCTCAACTGGCGCAATTGCGCCCCGCGGCGCGTGGGCCGTCACGCAATTGCGTGATCGGTGCAGCAGCGGGCGGGTGGAGCGGGGGTCAGCGGGCGCGGCGGGAGAGGCGCTCGACGTCCATGATGACGACGGAGCGGGGCTCCAGGCGCAGCCAGCCGCGGGAGGCGAAGTCGGCGAGCGCCTTGTTGACCGTCTCGCGGGAGGCGCCGACCAGCTGGGCGAGCTCCTCCTGGGTGAGGTCGTGGTGCACGTGGACGCCGTCGTCGGCGGTGCGGCCGAAGCGGTCGGCGAGGTCGAGCAGCGCCTTGGCGACGCGACCGGGCACGTCGGAGAAGACGAGGTCGGCGACGACGTCGTTGGCCTTGCGCAGCCGCCCGGCCAGCTGGGTGAGCAGGCCGCGGGCGACGACGGGGCGGCCCTCGAGCCAGCGCAGCAGGTCCTCGTGGGAGAGCGAGGCGTAGGTGACGTCGGTGACGGCGGTGACGGTGGCCGAGCGCGGGCCGGGGTCGAAGAGCGACAGCTCGCCGAACATCTGGCCGGGGCCGAGCACGGCGAGGAGGTTCTCGCGGCCGTCGGAGGAGGTGCGGCCGAGCTTCACCTTGCCGTCGAGCACGATGTAGAGCTTGTCGCCGGAGTCGCCCTCGTGGAAGAGCACCTCGGAGCGCCGCATCCGGCCCTCGGTCATCGAGGCGCGCAGCGCGGAGGCCGCCTCGTCGTCGAGGGCGCTGAAGAGCGGGGCCTGACGAAGTACATCGTTGTCCACGAAACCTCCAGAATCTGTGCCCGCCGTGCGCAGAGCCACCGCGACGATCCTATCCGTGTGGAACCTCACAGGGGCAATCCGGCCTCGGCGCGGCGAGCCCCCGGGACCGTCGCGGGGTGGGTCCGGGGTCGGTGCGGGGTCGGCCCGGTGTCGGCACGGTCTCGTACGCTGACCCGGTGCCCGCCGTCGAGACCCCCACCGGCCTGGTGCGTCGAGCCCGCAAGATCGACCGCACCCTGGCCGAGACCTACCCCGAGGCGGGCTGCGAGCTCGACTTCGACGACGCCTTCCAGCTGCTCGTGGTCACCGTGCTCTCGGCGCAGACCACCGACCGTCGGGTCAACGCCGTGCGCCCGACCCTCTTCGCGGCCTACCCCGACGCCCGCGCCATGGCCGCGGCCGACCGCGCGGCCCTCGAGGGCATCGTCGGGCCGCTGGGCTTCTTCCGGGCCAAGACCGAGTCGCTGCTCACGCTCAGCGCGGCGCTGGTCGAGGACCACGGCGGAGAGGTCCCGGGTCGCCTCGACGACCTGGTGAAGCTGCCCGGCGTCGGTCGCAAGACCGCCAACGTCGTCCTCGGCAACGCCTTCGACGTGCCGGGCATCACCGTCGACACCCACTTCGGGCGGCTCGCCCGCCGGCTGGGCTGGACCAGCGAGACCGACCCGGTCAAGGTCGAGCACGCGATCGGGGCGCTCTTCCCGAAGCGGGACTGGACGATGCTCAGCCACCGGCTGATCTGGCACGGCCGGCGCTGCTGCCACGCCAAGAAGCCCGCCTGCGGCGCCTGCCCGGTCGCGCGCTGGTGCCCGGCCTTCGGGGAGGGGCCCACCGACCCCGAGGCGGCCCGCGCGCTGCTGAAGACCCAGGGACCCGCGTGATCCCCGACTGGCTCGAGCCGGTCAGGCGCGGCGCCTCGGAGATCACCGCCGAGCAGCTCACCCGCTTCACCCCGCCCGCCGACGGCAGCGCCCGTCAGGGGGCCGTGCTCATGCTCTTCGCCGAGGGCGAGCGCGGCGGCGAGCTGCTGCTGACCGAGCGCGCCCACGACATGCGCTCCCACCCCGGCCAGGTCTCCTTCCCCGGCGGCTCGGTCGACCCCGGCGAGAGCGTCGAGGAGGCCGCGCTGCGCGAGGCCGACGAGGAGGTCGGCCTCGACCCGGCCTCGGTCGAGCTCTTCGGGCGGCTGCCGGAGCTGTGGCTGCCGCCGAGCAACTTCGCGGTCACGCCGGTGCTGGGCTGGTGCGCCGACGTCGCCGTGCGCATCGCCAGCCGCGCCGAGGTCCACGCGATCCACCGCGTCGCCATCGAGGACCTGCTCGACCCCACCCACCGCGTGCAGGTGCGCCACCCCGCGGGCTTCACCGGGCCCGGCTTCCTCATCGGCCCCGAGCACGACGTCGTGCTGTGGGGCTTCACGGGCGGTATCGTCTCGAGGCTCTTCGACCACCTCGGCTGGACCCGTCCGTGGGACACCTCGCGCCTGCAGGACCTGCCCGAGCACATGGTGGCGGGGGCGCCGCGGCCCCGGCAGGGGCGGATGCTGGACATCGAGGACCGCGCCGAGGCGCACGAGGACATCTAGGACCCCATGAACCTGCTCGACTGGCTGCTCGTGGTGCTGGTGCTCGCCTACGCCCTCTCCGGCTACTGGCAGGGCTTCATCACCGGCGCCTTCGCCACCGGCGGGCTGCTGCTCGGCGGCCTGCTCGGCGTGTGGCTGGCCCCCGTCGCCCTGGGCGACGCCGCCCCGTCGCTGCTGGTCTCCCTCGGCGCGCTCTTCATCGTCATCCTGGCGGCCTCGCTCGGCCAGGCCGCGCTGCAGTACGCCGGGTCCCGGCTGCGCTCGCGCATCACCTGGCAGCCGGCCCGCGCGGTCGACGCCGTGGGCGGCGCGGCCCTCAGCGGCGCCGCGGTGCTGCTGGTCGCCTGGGCGCTGGGCGTGGCCGTCTCGGGCTCGCGCATCGACGGCGTGACGCCGCTGGTGCGCAGCTCGGAGGTGCTCGCCAAGGTCGACGGCGTGCTGCCGCGTGCGGCCGGCGGCGTGCTCCAGGCCTTCAACGACGTGGTCGGCACGAGCTTCTTCCCGCGCTACCTCGAGCCCTTCGCACCCGAGCGGATCGTCGAGGTCGCCCCGGGCGACCAGCGGATGCTCTCGCGCCCCGGCGTCGAGGCCGCGGCCGCGAGCGTGCTGAAGGTGCGCGCCACCAACGCCTGCGGGCGGGGGGTGGAGGGCAGCGGCTTCGTCTACGCCACCGACCTCGGCGACGGCCGCGACCGGTTGCTCACCAACGCCCACGTCGTGGCCGGCGTCGACGAGCCCCAGGTGATGCTGGGCGACGTGTCGGTGCCGGGGGAGGTCGTGGTCTACAACCCCGACGTCGACGTCGCGGTCATCGCCTTCGACGGCGACCGCGCCGCGCTGGCGCTCGACGACTCCGCGGCCGAGGGCGACCCGGTGGCGATCCTGGGCTACCCCCAGGACGGCCCCTACGACCAGCAGGCCGGTCGGATCCGCTCCGAGCAGCGGCTGCGCTCACCCGACATCTACGGCGAGGGCACCGTCATCCGCGAGGTCTACTCGCTGCGCGGGCTGGTGCGCCCCGGCAACTCCGGCGGCCCGATCGTCGCGCGCGACGGCGACGTCGTGGGCCTCGTCTTCGCCGCCTCGGTGACCGACGACGACACCGGCTACGCCCTCACGGCGGGCCAGGTCGCCGACACCGCGGCGCGGGGCCGGGGCACGGCCTCGGCCGTCGACACCGGTGACTGCGCGGGCTGAGACCCGCGCCGGGGCCAGGACCCGGGACCGGCCCCGGGCGAGCCTCAGACCTGGCTCAGGCCCGACTCAGGCCTGGCTCAGGCCTGGCCCTTGAGGGCGCGGGGGATCTCCTTGCCCTGGGCGATGGCCTTCTCGGGGGCGCGCACCTGCTTGACCTTCTTGACGCCGACGAAGGCGAGCAGGCCGGCGAGCAGCAGGTAGGCGCCGAAGACGATGAGGAAGGCCCAGTGCAGGGCCAGGCCGTCGCCGTTCCAGTTGATGAGGTAGGCGAAGGCCACCGAGAGCATGATGACGGCCAGCACGGCGAGACCGCCGGCGGCCACGAAGAGCCCGATGCCGACACCGCCGGCCTTGACGCTGACCTTCAGCTCCGACTTCGCCAGCTCGATCTCCTTGGAGACCAGGGTGGAGATGTCGCGGCTGGCGTCGGCCACCAGCTTGCCGATGGTGGGGTCGGTGTCCTTGACCGGTTCGATGGCCATGTGTGGGTGCTCCCGCTGCTCCAGCGCCGTGCGTGCCGACGTCGACGTGTGTGACTGCTCCGCCCGACCCTACAGAACGCGGGCCCCCGGCCTCACCACCGTGGGGGTGAGGCCGAGGGGGAGGGCTCAGCGCGTGCCGGGCTCGCCGCGCTGGAAGACGTCGGGGATGCCGTCGAGGTCGCGGTCCTCGGCCTCCTCCTCGCACAGGCGCCGGTAGACGCGGTTGCGCCCGCGCAGGACGACGGTGGCCAGCAGCGCGGCGATCACCGAGCCGACCAGCACGCCGACCTTGACGTGGTCGTCGCGCTCGGATCCCTGGCCGAAGGCGAGCTCGCCGATGAGCAGCGAGACCGTGAAGCCGATCCCCGCGAGCATCGACATGCCGAGCACGTCGACCCAGGTGAGGTCGTCGTCGAGGTCGGCGCGGGTGAAGGTCGACAGCAGCCAGGTCGAGCCGACGATGCCGACGGTCTTGCCCACCACCAGGCCGGTGACGATGCCGAGGGCGACCGGGTCGCCGAGGGAGTCCACCAGCCCGCTGAGCCCCCCGACGGTCACGCCCGCGGCGAAGAAGGCGAAGACCGGCACGGCGACACCGGCGCTGATGGGGCGCACGAGGTGCTCGAGGTGCTCGGCCAGGCCCGGGCCCTCCTGGCCGTCGCGGCGCAGCACCGGCACGGTGAAGCCGAGCAGCACGCCGGCGACCGTGGCGTGCACGCCCGACTCGTGCACCAGGGCCCAGGCGACGACGGCGAGGGGGATGAGCAACCAGCCCTTCCACACCCGCTTCTGCACCAGCAGGGCGAAGGCCGCGATCGGCACGAGGGCGAGCGCGAGGAAGGTCAGGTCGAGCTCGCTGGTGTAGAAGATCGCGATGATGGTGATGGCCAGCAGGTCGTCGACCACGGCGAGGGTCAGCAGGAAGGTGCGCAGGCCCGAGGGCAGGTGGGTGCTGATGACGGCCAGGATCGCCACGGCGAAGGCGATGTCGGTGGCGGTGGGGATGGCCCAGCCGCGCAGGTCGCCGTCACCGCCGAGGTTCCACAGCACGAAGACCAGGGCCGGCACGGCCATGCCGCCGACGGCCGCCGCGACCGGGAGGGCCGCGCGGCGCGGGTCGCGCAGGTCGCCGGCGACGAACTCGCGCTTGAGCTCGAGGCCGGCCACGAAGAAGAAGATCGCCAGCAGCCCGTCGGCCGCCCAGGTGCCGAGGGAGAGGTCGAGGTGCAGCGCCGAGGGGCCGACGGTGTAGTCGCGGATCGACTCGTAGACCGAGGCCCACGGGGTGTTGGCCCACACGATGGCGACCACGGCGCCCGCGATGAGCAGCATGCCGCCGGTGGTCTCGGCGCGCAGGATCTCCGCGACGCGGGAGTGCTCGAGGAAGGAGCCGCGGGCGAAGAGGCGCTGGCGACCCGGAGCCGGGTCGGGTGTCGGACCGGGCGGGGGAGTGGGCTGCTGGGCGTCGGGCACGGGGCTCCTCAGGGGTCGGCGGGGCGAGCGCCGACCAGACTTCCCGGCTCACCTGGGCCCCAGGCTACCGGCGGCACGGCCCCGCCCGGACCACCCGTCCGGGGCCGGACACGCACCGGCCGCCGTCGCCCGGGGGCGGCGGCGGCCGGTGCGTCGTACGACGGGGTCGCTCGGGTGGGGCCGTGTCGGGCCTGGTCGGGCGGGGTCAGTCGTCGGCCTTGCCCGACTGCAGGCCCGAGGAGATGAGGTCCATCACCGAGCTGTCGGCCAGGGTGGTGACGTCGCCGACCTGGCGGTTCTCGGCGACGTCCTTGAGCAGGCGCCGCATGATCTTGCCCGAGCGGGTCTTGGGCAGCTCGGGCACCACCATGATCTGGCGCGGCTTGGCGATCGCGCCGATCTCCTTGGCGACGTGCTTGCGCAGCTCCTCGACGATGTCCTCGCCGCCGTCGCCGGCGGAGTCGCGCAGGATGACGAAGGCGCACACCGCCTGCCCGGTCGTCTCGTCGGCGGCACCGACCACGGCGGCCTCGGCGACCTTGGGGTGCGAGACCAGCGCCGACTCGATCTCGGTGGTGGAGAGGCGGTGGCCGGAGACGTTCATGACGTCGTCGACGCGGCCCAGCAGCCAGATGGCGCCGTCCTCGTCCTTCTTGGCGCCGTCGCCCGCGAAGTAGTAGCCCTGCTTGCGGAAGCGGCTCCAGTAGGTCTCGACGTAGCGGTCGTCGTCGCCCCACAGGGTGCGCAGCATCGAGGGCCAGGGGCCCTTGACCACGAGGTAGCCGCCGGAGCCGTTGGGCACCGACTCGCCGGCCTCGTCGACGACGTCGGCCTCGATGCCGGGCAGCGGTGTCATCGCGGAGCCGGGCTTGCCGGCGGTCACGCCGGGCAGCGGCGAGATCATGATCGCGCCGGTCTCGGTCTGCCACCAGGTGTCGACGATGGGGCAGCGCTCGCCGCCGATGACCTCGCGGTACCACATGTAGGCCTCGGGGTTGATCGACTCACCGACCGAGCCGAGCAGGCGCAGCGAGGAGAGGTCGAAGCCGTCGGGGATCTCGCGGCCCTGCTTCATGAAGGTCCGGATCGCGGTGGGGGCGGTGTAGAAGATCGTCACCTTGTAGTCCTGCACGATCTGCCACCAGCGGCCCTTGAAGGGCGCGTCGGGGGTGCCCTCGTACATCACCTGGGTCGCGCCGTTGGCGAGCGGTCCGTAGACGATGTAGGAGTGCCCGGTGACCCAGCCGATGTCGGCGGTGCACCAGTAGACGTCGGTGTCGCGCTTGAGGTCGAAGACCGCGTCGTGGGTGAAGGAGGTGCCCACGAGGTAGCCGCCGGTGGTGTGCAGGATGCCCTTGGGCTTGCCGGTCGTGCCGGAGGTGTACATGACGTAGAGCGGGTGCTCGGCGTCGAAGAACTCGCAGGCGTGCTCGGTCGAGGCGCCGGCGACGGCGTCGTGCCACCACACGTCGACGGCGTCGTCCCACGCCACGTCCTGGCCGGTGCGGCGCACGACGAGCACGTGCTCGACCTCGAAGTCCTGCTCGGCGGCCTTGGCGCGGGCCTCGTCGACGGCCGGCTTGAGGGCCGAGGGCGCGCCGCGGCGGAAGCCGCCGTCGGAGGTGACGACGACCTTGGCGCCGCAGTCGACCAGGCGCGAGGCCAGGGCGTCGGAGGAGAAGCCGCCGAAGACCACGGTGTGGGGAGCGCCGAGGCGGGCGCAGGCCAGCATGGCCACGACGGCCTCGGGGATCATCGGCATGTAGATGGCGACGCGGTCGCCGCTGCCGACGCCGAGTGCGGTCAGGGCGTTGGCGGCCTGGTTGACCTCGTCCTGGAGCTGGGCGTAGGTGAGGTCGCGGGTGTCGTCCTCGGGCTCGCCGACCCAGTGCAGCGCGACGGTGTCGCCGCGGCCGGCCTCGACGTGGCGGTCGACGCAGTTGTAGGCGGCGTTGAGGCGACCGCCGACGAACCACTTCGCGAAGGGCGGGTTGCTCCAGTCGAGCACCTGGTCCCACTCGCGCTCCCAGGAGAGGCGGCCGGCCTGCTCGGCCCAGAACGCCTCGGGGTCGGCCGCGGCGCGCTCGTAGGCCTCGGCCCCCACGTTCGCCGCGGCGGCCAGCTCGGCCGGGGGCTCGAAGGAGCGGTCCTCACGGGACAGGTTGGACAGGGTCTCTTCGCTCACGGTTTCCTCCGGGTCGACGGGGTGGCGCTGGCCACACTAGGACGCGGGTCCCAGGGTGGCGAGGGCCGGTTGCCCCGCGGTTGCCCGCGGGTCGTGCCGCCCCGCCGGGCGCCTCGCGGCGCCCGGCGGAGCGGTGGTGCGGTCAGTGCGAGATCGCCTTCTCCGAGCCAGCGCCGGTGAGGGCGCGCACCTCGAGCTCGGTGTAGCGCTCCTCCGCGGTGGGCTCCTTGGAGGTGATGGTGCCGATGTAGCCGAGCAGGAAGCCGAGCGGGATGGAGACGATGCCCGGGTTCTCCAGGGGGAACCACGAGATGTCGATGCTGGTCGGCAGCAGCGACAGGTTCTTGCCCGTCGGGTCGAGCCCCTTGCCGGAGACGACCGGGGAGAAGACCACCAGACCGACGGCCGAGATCAGGCCGCCGTAGATGCTCCAGAGCGCGCCGCGGGTGTTGAAGCGCTTCCAGAACATGTTGTAGATGATCGTCGGCAGGTTGGCCGACGCCGCGACGGCGAAGGCCAGGGCCACCAGGAACGCGATGTTGAGGCTCTGGGCGGGGATGGCCAGCAGGATCGACACCAGGCCGATGCCGGCGGCGGCCCAGCGGGTCACCTTGATCTCCTGGTCCTCGCTGGCGGTGCCCTTCTTGATCACGCTGTTGTAGATGTCGTGGGCCACCGACGCCGACGAGGTCAGCGTCAGGCCGGCCACGACGGCCAGGATGGTGGCGAAGGCGACGGCCGCGATGATGGCCAGCAGCACCGCACCGCCCGTGGAGCCGGCTCCGCCGCCGACGGCCTCGGCCAGCAGCGGGGCGGCCAGGTTGCCCGAGGCGTCCAGCTCACCGGACTCGCGCAGGCCAGGGATGTCGAGCAGGGCGGCGGCACCGAAGCCGAGCACGAGGGTGAAGAGGTAGAACACCCCGATGAGGCCGATGGCCCACAGCACCGACTTCCGCGCGTCGCGCGAGGTCGGCACGGTGTAGAAGCGGATGAGGATGTGGGGCAGGCCGGCCGTGCCGAGCACGAGCGCGATGCCGAGGCTGATGAAGTCGATCTTGCTGGTCGCGGTGGCGCCGTACTTCAGGCCGGGCTCGAGGAAGGCCGAGCCGGCACCGGAGTTGCTGGCGGCCGTGCCGAGCAGCTCGGAGAGGTTGAAGTCGAACTTCGCGAGCACGAGCACCACGATCAGCGCCGAGCCGGTCATGAGCAGCACGGCCTTGACGATCTGCACCCAGGTCGTGCCCTTCATGCCGCCGACGGTGACGTAGAAGATCATGAGCGCGCCGACGCCGAGGATGACGATGTTCTTGACCGCCTGGTCGTCGACGCCCAGCAGCAGCGCCACCAGGGCGCCTGCGCCGACCATCTGGGCCAGCAGGTAGAAGATCGACACGACCACGGTCGAGGTCGCCGCGGCCATGCGCACCGGGCGCTGGCGCATGCGGAAGGCCAGCTGGTCGGCCATCGTGTAGCGCCCCGAGTTGCGCAGCATCTCGGCCACGAGCAGCAGCGCGACCAGCCAGGCCACGAGGAAGCCGATGGAGTAGAGGAAGCCGTCGTAGCCCGAGAGCGCGATGGCCCCGGAGATGCCGAGGAAGGACGCCGCCGACATGTAGTCGCCGCCGATGGCCAGGCCGTTCTGCACCGGGGAGAACGAGCGGCCGCCGGCGTAGAAGTCGGCCGTGCCGGAGGTCTGCCGGCTGGCCCAGAAGGTGATCCCGATCGTCAGCGCGACGACGCTGAGGAACAGGATCGTGGTGAGCACCTGGTGGTCCATGTCAGTGCCTCTTCCCGTCGGTGCCGGCCACGGTCGCGTCGTACTCGTCGTTGAGGGAGCGCGCCAGCGGGTCGAGGCGGCTCTCGGAGAAGCGGGCGTAGGCGAAGGCCAGCCCGAAGGTGGTGGCGAACTGCAGCAGGCCGAAGACCAGCGCGACGTTGATGTTGCCGACCAGCTTGGTGTTCATGAAGCCGCCGGCGTAGTTCGACATCAGGATGTAGAGCAGGTACCACGCCAGGAAGGCCACCGTGGCGGGGATGACGAAGCCCCGGTAGGCCTTGCGCAGCGCGGCGAAGTCGGGTGAGTCGTGCAGCCGGTCGTAGACCGGGTCGTGCCGGGAGGCCTGGGTGGCGGCCTGCGGCTGCTCCCCGGCTCCGGGCTGGCTCTCGTGGGTGCCCACGGCGGTGTCCCCTCTCGTGCGGATGCGGCCGCGCCGGCCGCAGGTGTGATCGCGGTCACCGTAGGAGTGACGGCGCTCACCCCGGCAGGGCCGACGCCCGGGTCGTCGGCGAGCGGCGCCTCGGCGTCGGTGAGCGGTCGGTCGGGCGCGGTGAGCGGCCGGGTGGGGGGTGGCGGTGCGGCGTGGCGGGGTCGGGCGGTGGGGCGGGCGGTGGGGCGGGCGGTGAGGTCGTGAGGGTGTGAGGACGTGAGGAGAAGTTGACCTCGACGGTCACCCGGGGTCGACAGGAGCGAAACCTCGCGCGCCGAGGGTGGAGCCACCGACGAGCCCCTCAGGAGCACCGCCATGACCATGACCAGCCACTCGCGCAGCAACCCGGGCAGCGACCCGGGCAGCGACCCGGGCAGCGACCCGAGCAGCGACACCGCCACCGGGCCGGCGCCCGCGCGCCGCACCGGACGCTGGATCGAGGACTGGCGCCCCGAGGAGGAGGCGTTCTGGGAGGAGACCGGTCGTCCCGTGGCCCGGCGCAACCTGCTGTGGTCGATCTTCGCCGAGCACCTCGGCTTCTCGGTGTGGCTGATCTGGAGCGTCAGCTCGGCCTTCCTGGTGGCCCAGGGCTTCTCCTTCACCCCGCAGCAGCTCTTCGTGCTGGTGGCGCTGCCCAACCTCGTCGGCTCGCTGCTGCGCCTGCCCTACACCTTCGCGGTGCCGAGGTTCGGCGGGCGCAACTGGACGATGGTGAGCGCGGCGCTGCTGCTGGTGCCGACGCTGCTCTTCGCCTGGGCGGTGCAGGACCCGGGCACGCCCTACTGGGCCTTCTGCCTCATCGCCGCGACCGCCGGTCTCGGGGGCGGCAACTTCGCCAGCTCGATGGCCAACATCAACTTCTTCTACCCCGCGGCCAAGAAGGGCGCGGCGCTCGGCCTCAACGCCGCCGGCGGCAACCTCGGCGTCTCGCTGATCCAGCTCTTCCTGCCCGTGATCGTCGGCGGCGCCGGCATCTTCGGCCTGGTCAAGGCCAGCGAGGGCGGCATCCACCTCGAGCGCGCCGCCTGGGTCTACGCCGGGCTCGCCGTGGTGGCGACGTTCGCGGCCTGGCGCTGGATGGACAACCTGGCCACCGCGACCTCCCGCCCGCGCGAGCAGATGCAGGTCGTGCGCAAGCCGCACACGTGGATCATGGCCTTCCTCTACATCGGCACCTTCGGCTCCTTCATCGGCTACTCCGCCGCCATGCCGCTGCTCATCAAGCTCAACTTCTGGGTGCCGGAGCCGACCCCGCTCGGCACGGGCATCTACTTCGCCTACTTCGCCTTCCTCGGCGCCCTGGTGGGCTCCGCGACCCGCCCGCTCGGCGGGTGGCTGGCCGACCGCTTCGGCGGCGCCCGGGTCACCCTGGCCGCCTTCGGCGCCTTGATCGTCTCCACCCTGGCGGTGCTGTGGACCCTCACGCGGCTGACCCCCAACTCGACCGCCGACCCGGCGATCGCCACCGACAACCAGTCGTGGTTCCCCTTCTTCCTCGGCTTCTTCCTCTGCGTCTTCGCCGCCACCGGCATCGGCAACGGCTCGACCTACAAGATGATCCCCGCCATCTGGCGCACCGAGGCCGAGCGCACCAGCGAGGCCGGCACCCCCGCCCGCAGCGCCGCGCTGCTGCTGGCCACCAAGCAGGCCTCGGCCGCCATCGGCGTCATCGGCGCGGTGGGCGCGATCGGCGGCTTCCTCATCCCGATCGCCTTCAGCTCGCCGTGGGTCGAGGACCCGCTCTCGGCCACGAAGGGCGCCTTCGTCGCCTTCACCGCCTTCTACGCCGTGTGCGCCCTGGTCACCTGGGCGGTCTACCTGCGCCGGCCCTCTGCGGCCGCCGCCGCGAGGCCCGGCACCATGGCGGGCGCGGGCATCTGACGTGAGCACCACTCCCGCCGGCCCGGCCACGGGCACCCGCACCCACTGCCCCTACTGCTCCCTGCAGTGCGGCATGACCCTGGAGCGCTCCGGTCGCGCCCTGCAGGTGCAGCCGTGGGCCGACTTCCCGGTCAACGAGGGCGCGCTGTGCCGCAAGGGCTGGACCGCGACCGGGCTGCGCGGCCACCGCGAGCGGCTGACCAGCCCGCTCGTGCGCGACGGGGCCAGCGGCGAGCTGCGCACCGCGTCGTGGGACGAGGCGCTCGACCTGGTCGCGACCCGGATGCGGGCGCTCCAGGCCGAGAGCGGGCCCGACGCGGTCGCGGTCTTCGGCGGCGGCGGGCTCACCAACGAGAAGGCCTACCAGCTGGGCAAGCTGGCCCGGGTGGCGCTCGGCACCAGCCAGATCGACTACAACGGCCGCTGGTGCATGAGCTCCGCGGCCTCCGCGGCCAACCAGGCCCTCGGCCTCGACCGCGGGCTGCCCTTCCCGCTGGCCGACCTCGAGCGCACCGACCTGGTCGTGCTCGTGGGCTCCAACCTCGCCGAGACCATGCCGCCGGCCGCCCGCCACCTCGACCGGCTGCGCGAGCGCGGCGGTCGCGTCGTCGTGCTCGACCCGCGCCGCACGGCCACCGCGGGTCGCGCCGACCTCGTGCTCCAGCCGCTGCCGGGCACCGACCTGGCCGTCGCGCTGGGCCTGCTGCACCTGCTCGACGGCGCCGGCGCGGTCGACGAGGAGTACGTCGCGACCCGCACCACCGGCTTCGAGGACGTCCGCCGCTCGGTCGCCGGCTGGTGGCCCGAGCGCGTCGAGCGGGTCTCCGGCGTCGCCGCCGAGGACCTGCGCCAGCTGGCCGGGCTGCTCGCCGACGCCGAGCGGGCCGTCGTGCTCACCGCCCGGGGCGCCGAGCAGCACGCCCAGGGCACCGACACCGTGCTGGCCTGGATCAACGTCGCCCTCGCCCTCGGGCTGCCCGGGCGCGACGCCTCGGGCTGGGGCTGCCTCACCGGCCAGGGCAACGGCCAGGGCGGGCGCGAGCACGGCCAGAAGGCCGACCAGCTGCCCGGCTACCGGATGATCGACGACCCCGCGGCCCGCGCCCACGTCGCCGGCGTCTGGGGCGTGGCGCCCGAGACCCTGCCCGGGCCGGGGCGCTCGGCGTACGAGCTGCTGGAGGCGCTGGGCACCGAGGGCGGCCCGCGGGCGCTGCTGGTCACCGGCAGCAACCCGGTCGTCTCGGCGCCGAACGCCGACCACGTGACCGAGCGCCTCGACGCCCTCGACCTGCTGGTGGTGGTCGACCTCGTGCTCTCGGAGACCGCGGCCCGCGCCGACGTCGTGCTGCCCGTGGCCCAGTGGGCCGAGGAGACCGGCACCATGACCAACCTCGAGGGCCGGGTCGTGCTGCGCCAGCGCGCGGTGGCCCCGCCCGCCGGGGTGCGCGACGAGCTGGAGCTGCTCGCCGACCTCGCGGCCCGCCTGGGCTCCCCGGTGCCCTTCGGCACCGACGCCGCCGAGGTCTTCGCCGAGCTCGGCCGCGCCTCGGCCGGCGGTCGCGCCGACTACTCCGGGATCACCCACGAGCGGGTCCGCGCCGAGCACGGCGTCTTCTGGCCCTGCCCCGCCGTGCCCGAGGGTCGTGCGCCCCACCCGGGCACGCCGCGCCTGTTCGCCGAGCGCTTCGCCACCCCCGACGGCCGCGCGCGCTGCCGCGTGGTGGAGCACCGCGGCCCCGTCGAGCAGCCCGACGCCGCCTTCCCGCTGCACCTGACGACCGGGCGGGTGCTCGCGCAGTACCAGTCCGGCGCCCAGACCCGCCGGATCCGCGACCTGCCCGACACCGGGCCCTTCGTCGAGCTGCACCCCCTGCTGGCCGCCCGGATCGGCGCCGCCGACGGCGAGCCGGTCGTGGTCAGCACCCGCCGCGGGTCGCTGCGCGCGCCGGCGCGCGTGGTCGACTCCATCCGCCCCGACACCGTCTTCGTGCCCTTCCACTGGGTCGGCGCCAACCGGCTCACCCACGACGCGCTCGACCCCTCCAGCCGGATGCCGGAGTTCAAGGCGTGCGCCGCGGCGGTGGGGCTCGCCGCGTCACCGGACCCCACGCCGGACCTCTCGTCCGCCCGGGCGCCCGTGCGGGAGCAGGTCGCCGCCGCGGGGGTGCCCGCATGAGCGCCCGCGTCGTGGTGGTCGGGTCGGGCATGGCCGCGACCCGGCTGGTCGAGGAGCTGCTCGCCCGCGACACCGGCGCGCGGATCACCGTGCTCGGCGACGAGCCCCACGCGCCCTACAACCGGATCCTGCTCTCCGCGCTGCTCGAGGGCACCCACCGCGCCGACGCGCTCACCCTGCGCGGCCTGGAGTGGTACGCCGACCGGGGCGTCGACCTCCGCACGGGCGCGCGGGTGCTCGAGGTCGACCGCGACGCCCGCGAGGTCGGCCTCGTCGACGGCACCCGCCTCGGCTACGACCGGCTGGTGCTGGCCACGGGCAGCATCCCCACGCTGCCGCCGGTGCGCGGGCTGGTCGGCATGGACGGACGCCTCGACGAGCGCGTGCACGCCTTCCGCAGCCTCGACGACGCCCTGCGGCTGAGTCGCGCCGCGGCGTCGGCGCGGCGCGCGGTCGTGGTCGGCGGCGGGCTGCTCGGCCTCCAGGTGGCCCGGGCCCTGGGCGTGCGCGGCCTCGACGTCGAGGTGGTCGAGGGCGGTGACCACCTGCTGCGCAGCCAGGTCGGCGCACCGGCGGGCGCGATCCTGGCCCGCGACCTGCGCCGCCTCGGCACGGCGGTCTACACCGGCACCCGCGCCGTGCGGCTGACCCCCGCGGGGCTCGTGCTCGACCACGGCTACACCCTCGGCACCGACCTCGTCGTGCTCACCGCCGGCGGCCGTCCCTCGGTCGCGCTGGCCCGGGCGGCCGGCCTCGCGGTGCGACGCGGGGTGGTCGTCGACGCCGGGCTGCGGACCAGCGACCCCCGCGTGCACGCGATCGGCGACTGCGCCCAGCGCGGCGGGCGCACGACCGGCTTCGTCGCCCCCGCCTGGGAGCAGGCCGGCGTGCTGGCCGAGGTGCTGGCCCACGACCTGGCCCACGAGCCGGCCGGTGACGTAGCCGGGGGAGCCGACCCCCGCCCGGGCCGCACGCTCCCGGCGTACGAGGGGTCGCGGACGGTGGCGCGGCTGCGCGCGACCGACCTCGACGTCGCGGTGCTCGGCGAGCCCGAGACCGCCGAGGGCGAGGTCGTGGAGCTGACCAACCCCGTGGCGGGCTCGCACCGCCGCCTCGTCGTGCGCGACGGGGTGCTCGTGGCCGCGACCCTCGTCGGCGACCTGAGCCGGATCGGCCTGCTCACGCAGTACTACGACCGCGGCACGGTGCTCTCGCCGGGCGAGCCCGGCGCGCTGCTGCGCGGCGACCGCCCCGGCACGGGCGCCCTCGCCGGCGCGGCCTCCCTGCCCGACGACGCCGAGGTGTGCGCGTGCGCCGGCGTCAGCGCCGGGCGCGTGCGCGCCTGCGGGTCCCTCGAGCAGGTCCGCGACACCACCCGCGCCACCACCGGCTGCGGCGGCTGCGCGTCCGCCGTGCGACAGCTCCTCGCCACCCGACCCAGCACCACCCTGGAAGGAACCCGAGCATGATGGCTCACCACCGCAAGACCCTCGTGGTCGTCGGCCACGGCATGGTCGGCCACCGCTTCGTGCAGGCCGCCGTCGAGCGGGGCCTCACCGAGACCCACGACGTGGTCGTGGTGGGGGAGGAGCTGCGCGCCGCCTACGACCGCGTCGCGCTGACCTCCTTCTTCGAGCGCGGCGCCGAGGAGCTCTCGCTGCTCCCGACCGGGGAGTACGACGACCCCCGGGTGCGGCTGCTGCTCGGCACCACCGTCGAGTCGGTCGACACCGGCGCCCGCACGCTCGTGCTCGGCGGTGCCGCCGCGGGCGAGGAGCTGGCCTACGACGAGCTGGTGCTCGCCACCGGGGCCGCCCCCTTCGTGCCGCCGATCCCCGGCACCGACCTCGACGGCGTCTTCGTCTACCGCACCATCGAGGACCTCGAGGCGATCCGCGACGCGGCCGCCACCGCCCGCGTGGGCGCGGTCGTCGGCGGCGGGCTGCTCGGGCTGGAGGCGGCCAACGCCCTGGCGCAGCTGGGCCTGGAGACCCACGTGGTGGAGATGGCGCCGCGGCTCATGGCCGTGCAGGTCGACGACGCCGGTGGCGCGGTGCTGACCCGCCACGTCGAGGGCCTGGGGCTGGGCGTGCACACCGGCGCGATGACCACCGAGGTGCTCGGCCAGGACGGCCGCGTGGTCGGCCTCGGGCTGCGCGACCGCGAGCCGCTGCCGGCCGACGTCGTGGTCTTCTCGGCCGGGATCCGCCCGCGCGACGCCCTGGCCCGCGCGGCCGGTCTCGACGTCGCCGAGCGCGGCGGCGTGCTGGTCGACGAGCGGTGCCGCACCTCCGACCCCCACGTGTGGGCGGTGGGGGAGTGCGCGGCCCCGGCGGGACGGATGTACGGCCTGGTCGCGCCGGGCTACGCGATGGCCGAGGTCGTCGTCGACGCCCTGCTGGGCGGCCCGGGCGCCTTCACCGGCGCCGACATGTCGACCAAGCTCAAGCTGATGGGCGTCGACGTGGCCTCCTTCGGCGACGCCTTCGCGACCACCGAGGGCGCCCTCGAGCTGGTCTACGCCGACGCCGTGGCCGGGGTCTACAAGAAGCTCGTCGTCTCCGAGGACGGCCGGCGCCTGCTCGGCGGCGTGCTCGTGGGCGACGCCAGCGCCTACGGCGTGCTGCGCCCGATGGTGGCCACCGCCACCAACCCGGGCATCGCGCTGCCCGACAACCCCGAGGACCTGATCCTGCCCAGCGGCCGCGGCGGCGCCGAGATCGGGCTGCCGCCCGAGGCGCAGGTCTGCTCCTGCAACGACGTCACCCGCGCGCAGATCGAGGAGGCGATCGGCGAGGGCGGCTCGTGCGACAGCCCGTCGTGCGTCACCGCCTGCACCCGCGCCGGCGCGACCTGCGGGTCGTGCAAGCCGCTGGTCAAGAAGGTCGTGGAGGACTTCTTCGCAGCCCGGGGCCGCAGCGTCGACCGCAGCCTGTGCGAGCACTTCCCGCTCTCGCGCCAGGAGCTCTTCGAGGTGATCGCCGTGCGCGGGCACACCCGCTTCGACGACGTCGTCGCCGCCCACGGCACGGGCCGCGGCTGCGACGTCTGCAAGCCCACGGTGGCCTCGATCCTGGCCAGCCTGCTCGGCGACCACGTGCTCGGCGCGGAGCGCCGCACGCTGCAGGACACCAACGACGCCTACCTCGCCAACATCCAGCGCAACGGCACCTACTCGGTCGTGCCCCGCATCCCCGGTGGCGAGATCACCCCGGAGAAGCTCATCGTGATCGGGGAGGTCGCCCGCGACTTCGGGCTCTACACCAAGATCACCGGGGGCCAGCGCATCGACCTCTTCGGCGCGCGCATGGAGCAGCTGCCGGCGATCTGGACCCGCCTGGTCGACGCCGGCTTCGAGTCCGGGCACGCCTACGGCAAGTCGCTGCGGACCGTGAAGTCCTGCGTGGGCTCGACCTGGTGCCGCTACGGCGTGCAGGACTCCACGACGCTGGCCATCATGCTTGAGGAGCGCTACCGGGGCCTGCGCTCCCCGCACAAGCTCAAGGGCGGGGTGAGCGGCTGCGCCCGCGAGTGCGCCGAGGCCCGGTCGAAGGACTTCGGCGTCATCGCCACCGAGAAGGGGTGGAACCTCTACGTCGCCGGCAACGGCGGCGCCACCCCCGTGCACGCCCGGCTGCTCGCGGGCGACCTCGACACCGAGACGCTGGTGCGCTACCTCGACCGCTTCCTCATGTACTACATCCGCACCGCCGACCGGCTCCAGCGCACCGCCCCCTGGGTCGACGCCCTCGACGGCGGCCTCGACCGGGTGCGCGAGGTCGTCGTCGACGACGTGCTCGGGCTCGGCAGCGAGCTCGAGGCGGCGATGGCCACCCACGTCGAGGGCTATTCCGACGAGTGGCGCGCCACCCTTGAGGACCCCGACAAGCTGGCCCGCTTCGTCTCCTTCGTCAACGCCCCCGACACCCCCGACCCCCACATCACCTTCCGCAGCGAGCGCGACCAGGTCGCCCCGGCCGACAGCGAGGGCCCGGTGCTGCTCGGCGCGAGCATCCCCGTGGGTCCGGGCGGACCGGGCGGCCCGGGCAGCCCCGAGACGGTCGGGGCCGGCCGGTGAGCGCGCCGGAGGCGACCTGGACGGCGGTCTGCCGCCTGGACCAGATCGAGGTCGAGGGCGGCGTGGCGGCGCTGGTCGGGGGCGCGGCGGTCGCGGTCTTCCGCACCCACGACGACACGGTGCACGCGCTGGGCAACTACGATCCCCTCGGGCGGGCCTCCGTGCTCGCCCGCGGCATCGTCGGCACGCGGGGGGAGGTCCCGTGCGTCGCGTCGCCGTTGCACAAGCAGGCCTACGACCTGCGCACCGGGCAGTGCCTCGACGACGCGGCCGTCCGGGTCCCGACGTACGACGTCAGGGTCGACCGCGGCGTGGTGCTGGTCGGCCCGCAGAGGGAGGGTCCGTGACACCCGAGCTGCCCGAGCCGCCCGAGCCAGCCGAGCCGCCCGATGCGGCCGCGGCGCTGGCCGGCTACCGGATCGGCGTGACCGCCGCCCGCAAGGTCGACGAGCAGGTCGCGCTGCTGGAGCGTCGCGGCGCCCGCGTGGAGTGGGCCCCGGCGCTCTCGCTAGAGCCCAACCAGGTCGACGACGCCGAGCTGCGGGCCCAGACCGCCGAGGTGCTCTCCCGCCCCGTCGACGTCTTCCTGGCCACCACCGGCATCGGCATGAAGGCGTGGTTCGAGGCCGCGGAGGGCTGGGGCCTGCTCGACGAGCTGCTCGCCGCCCTGGGGTCCTCCGAGATCCTCGCCCGCGGCCCCAAGAGCGTGGGCGCGCTGCGGCGCCGCGGGCTGCGCGAGCTGTGGGCCCCGGAGTCGGAGTGCTTCGAGGACGTGCTCGAGCACCTGCGCGGGCGCGACCTCGCCGGGCGCCGCATCGTGGTGCAGGAGCACGGCCAGTCGCTGTCGATGGTCGCCCACGCGCTGCGTCGCCAGGGCGCCGACGTCACCACCGTGACCGTCTACCGCGTGCTGGCCGCCGACGACCCCGGCCCGATGTTCAAGATGGTCGACCTCATCGCCGACCGCGCCCTCGACGCGGTCACCTTCACCTCCGCGCCCGCCGTGGCCGCGCTCATGGAGGCCGCGGGCGTCGTGGGCCGGCGCGACGAGGTCGTCACCGCCTTTCAGGCCGACGTCGTGGCCTCCTGCGTCGGCCCGGTCACCTCCGCCGCCTTCGAGATGTGGGGCGTGCCGACGCTCTTCCCCGAGCGCTCGCGGCTGGTCGCGATGGTCAAGCAGCTCGAGACCGAGCTGCCCTCGCGCTCCTCGGGCCTGGCCGTCGACCTGGTGGGCGGGCGCCAGCTGCTGCTGCACGGCGACGGCGTGCTCCTCGACGGGGTCGAGGTCAGGCTCTCGCCGGCGCCGACCGCGGTGCTGCAGGCCCTGGTCGCCAACCCCGGCAACGTCGTCTCGCGCCAGGCGCTGCTGGCCATGCTGCCCAGCGGCACCGCCGGCTCCGAGCACGCCGTGGAGATGGCCGTGGCCCGGTTGCGCGCCGGCATCGGCACCAAGGCTGTGCAGACCGTGGTCAAGCGCGGCTACCGGCTGGCCGTGGGCTGACTGCGAGGCCTCCTCTCGCCGCCTGAAGGTGCTGGGCAGCGGCGGTCATGGTGCCGGCCAGACGCGACACGTCGATCGCCGCGACGAGGCCGTGATCGAGCTGGACCGCCCCGGACGCGCCACGCGTCGTCGTGGCGCCGAGCCCGACCTGCTCGACGGGCCGGGACGCGCGGGAGGCGCTGTCAGGGGACGCGGGCTCTCCGGGGTCCCCGGCCCGGTGGCCGGCCCGGCGATGGGCGCGGTGACCGGCGCGGTGACCGGCCTGGGGACCGACCTGCTGGCCGGCCCGCCGACCAGCCCGTGGGTCGGCCCGGTGGTCGGCGTCGGTGAGTGGCGGGAGACGACACCTGCGGCGGTCCTCGACCGGTCGTTCGCCGCCACGTCTCGGCCGGGCTGGCCGGGGACGTGACGCATCCCCGCGTGACGGGTCGGCAGGGCTCGCGGTGATCGATCGTGCGGTCGCGCGCAGTCGGTGGTGGACGGGGCGCGCCAGGAAGTGGCGGGAGACGACACCTGCGGCGGTGCTCGACCGGTCGTTCGCCGCCACTTCTCGGGCGGGCCGGCCGGGGACGTGACGCATCCCCGCGTGACGGGTCTGCAGGGCTTGCGGTGACCGACCGTGCGGAAGTGGCGGGAGACGACAGCTGGGGCGGTCGTCGACCGGTCGTTCGCCGCCACTTCTCCGCCGGGCCGGCCAGCGACGCGAGGTGGCCCCGCGTGGCGGGTCGGCAGGGCTCGCGGTGATGGATCGTGCGGGCACGCGCAGCCGGTGGTGGACGGGGCGCACCAGGAAGTGGCGGGAGACGACAGCTGCAGCGGTCCTCGACCGGTCGTTCGCCGCCACTCCTCGGCCGGGCCGGCCAGCGACGCGGGGCGGCCCCGCGTGGCGGGTCGGCAGGGCTCGCGGTGATCGATCGTGCGGGCACGCGCAGCAGGTGGTGGACCGGGCGCACCAGGAAGTGGCGGGAGACGACACCTGCAGCGGTCCTCGACCGGTCGTGTGCCGCCACTTCTCGGGCGGGCGGCCAGCGACGCGGGGCGGGCCCGCGTGGCGGGTCGGCAGGGCTCGCGGTGATCGACCGTCCGGGGCCGGGTGCGCCCGAGACCCCCACCGACTGCTCGCACACCGACGGGCCACGACTCGACGAGCCACAGGAGCGTCCCGGCTGCGGGGGCGGGTGGCACCATGAGCGGCATGGACGCCCGCCTCGTGACCGTCGCCCACGGCACCCGCAAGGGCGGCGGCAACGAGATCGCCCGCCTGCTGACCGACGCCGCCGGCGAGGAGCTCGGCCTCGAGGCCGTCTGCTCCTACGTCGAGCTGTGCGAGCCGCTCTTCGAGGACGTCGTGGCGGCCTCGGCCACCCCGACGCTGGTCGTGCCGCTGCTGCTGTCGACCGGCTTCCACCTGCGCCAGGACCTGCCCCGCATGGCCCGCGCCGCCGGCGGTCCGCTGGTGCTCGGTCGCCCCTTCGGCCCGCACCGGCTGGTCGCGGCCGCGCAGCTGGAGCGGCTGCGGGAGGCGGGCGCGCGGCCGGAGGAGCGGCAGGTCGGGCGGCTCGTGCTCGTCGCCGCGGGCTCCTCGGACCCGCTGGCCACCCGCGACCTGACCCGGGCCGCCGAGCTGCTCGGCGAGGCCTGGGCCGAGGCGGCCGGCGCGGCCGGGGCGACCTCGCCCGTGGAGGTCGAGGTCGCCACTCTCACCGCGCTGGGCCGTCGCCCGGCCGAGGTCGTGCGGCCCGGCGACGTGGTGTCGCCGTACCTGCTCTCACCGGGGTTCTTCGCCGACCGGGCCGCCCGGGAGTGCCGCGAGGCCGGAGCCGCGCTGGTCGCCGACGTCATCGGGCCCCACCCGCGGCTCGTCGAGCTGGTGGCCCGGCGCGCCCGCGCCCTGGCCCGCATCGAGCAGCCCGCCTAGCCCGACCCCCTCAGCCCCGGGGGTACGCCGACTCCTCGGGCGTGTGCAGCCGCACGAGGAAGGCGCCGGCGTGGGCGGGGCGCGAGGCCCGGGTGAGCAGGCTGGTGCCGACCATGGCGCCCACCGCCAGCGGCACCGACCAAGCGGCCGGCTGCTCGAGCAGCACCGCCCGCCAGCCGGGGTCGACGTCGACGAGCAGCGTCACCAGCGCGGCGGTGCCGGAGCCGAGGCCGCCGACGACCAGGCCGGCGACGGCGCCCGCGGCGGTGAGGCCGGGCCACCAGATGCCGAGCACGAGCAGCGGGCAGAAGGTCGAGGCGGCCACCGCGAAGGCCAGGCCCACGGTGGAGGCGACGCCGACCTCGGGGCCGAGCAGGGCCACGGCGCAGGGCACGGTGACCGCGACGACGGCCGCCACCCGGAAGGCGGTGACCCCGTCGAGGCGGCGCCCGCCCCAGGCCCGTCCGGTGACGTCCTGGCTGAGCACGCCGGCCACCGCGATCGACAGCCCCGACGAGGTGGACAGGAAGGCCGCGAAGGCCCCCGCCACCACCAGGCCGGTCAGCACGTCGCCGCCGAGGCCCGGCAGCACGATCCGCGGCAGCTCGAGCACCAGCGCGTCGGAGCGGCCCGCGGCGGCCAGCGCCGGGGCGTAGGCCCGGCCCAGGGCGCCGTACACCGGCGGGACGAGGTAGAAGGCGCTGAGCAGCACGAGCACGACCAGCGTCGTGCGGCGCGCGGCGCGGCCGTCGGGGTTGGTGTAGAAGCGCACCACCACGTGGGGCAGGCCCATCGTGCCGAGGAAGGTGGCGACGATGAGGGAGTAGGTGACGTAGAGGCCCTGCCCGCCGCCCTCGGCCAGCGGCTGCGACCACGACACGAGGTCGGGGAAGGCCGGGCCGGCTGCGGCGTCCGGCCCGGCGGCACCGCCGGAGGAGCCGCCCGTGGGCCGACCGTCGCCGAGCCACACCACGACGAGCACCGCCGCGGGCACGAGCAGGGCGGTGAGCTTGAGCCAGTACTGGAAGGCCTGCACGAAGGTGATCGAGCGCATGCCGCCCGAGGAGACGTTGACCAGCACGACCGCGCCGACGATGACCGGGCCGACCCAGCCCGGGGCGCCGACCGCGGAGGTCAGCGTGAGCCCGGCGCCCTGGAACTGCGGCAGCAGGTAGAGCCAGCCGATCACGACCACCAGCAGCGAGCAGGTCGAGCGCACCCGCCGCGAGCCGAGCCGGGCCTCGGCGAAGTCGGGCAGCGTGTAGGCCCCCGATCGGCGCAGGGGGGCGGCGACGAGCACGAGCAGCACCAGGTAGCCCGCGGTCCAGCCGACGGGGTACCAGAGCATGTCGGCGCCGAAGGTCAGCAGCAGCCCGGCCACGCCCAGGAAGGAGGCGGCCGAGAGGTACTCCCCGCCGATGGCCGAGGCGTTGAGCCCCGGGCGCACCGTGCGCGAGGCCACGAAGAAGTCGCTGGTCGTGCGGGAGAAGCGCAGCCCCCAGGTGCCGATGGCCAGGGTCGCCACCGTCACCAGGACGATCGCGACGATGCCGGGTGCGGCGTTCACCGCGGGCCCCCCTCGGGCCCGTCCCGGGCCGGGTCGGGCGGCGCGGTCCCGCGCACGAGGTCGCCGTAGGCCACCTCGTTGCGCTCGGCGCGGCGCACGTAGAGCCAGGCGAGCCCCACGAGGAACGGGTAGGCCGCCACGCCGAGCAGCAGCCACGGCAGCGGCACGCCCAGCCAGCTGCGGTGGCCCAGCGAGGGCGCCAGGTGGAAGAGCAGCGGCAGCGACCCGAGCACCCCGACGAGCACCAGCAGGGTGCGCGCGGCCAGCCACAGCTGCTCGCGCAGCAGCGAGCGGAGGTACAGCCCGGCCAGCCGCTCGTCGGGCCCGGGGTCGCGGCGGGCGCGCTCCGCCCCGCCCGTCGTACGCCGCCGCGGCGGCCCGGTGACCCGCACCCGCGGCGGGCGGGCCTCGCTCACGAGCCGGCCCGTCGCAGCAGCAGGTCGCGCAGCTCGCGGGTGTGGCGCCGGCTGACCACCAGCTCGGGCCCCTCGGTGCCACCGTCGGCGGGGCCGACCCGCACGGTGCAGCGGCCGGCCTCGGTGCGGACCTCGGCCACGTGGGCCAGCGCCACCAGCAGCGAGCGGTGGATGCGCACGAAGCCGGCCTCGGCCCACTCCTCCTCCAGCGTCGACAGCGGGGTCCGCACGAGGTGGGAGCCGCCCGCGGTGGTGTGCAGGCGTGCGTAGTCGCCCTGGGCCTCGACGTGGGTGATCTCGGAGCGGGCCACGAAGCGGGTGACCCCGCCCAGCTCGACCGGCACCTGCAGGTCGGCGACGGTCCCGGTGCGGTCGGCGCCGTCCACGACGCGGCGCACGGCCTCGGCGAGTCGCTCGGCGCGCACGGGCTTGAGCACGTAGTCGACCGCGCGCAGGTCGAAGGCGTCGACGGCGTGGGCCTCGTGGGCGGTGACGAAGACGACCGGCGGCGGGGTGCGGAAGCGGCCGAGCACCTGCGCGAGCTCCAGGCCGGTGAGGCCGGGCATCTGGATGTCGAGGAAGACCGCGTCGACCTCGGTCTCCTGCAGCACCTTCAGCCCGGCGGTGGCGGAGTCGCGGGTCAGCACCTCCCCGACGCGGGGGTCGCGCTCGAGGAGGTAGCGCAGCTCGTCGAGCGCGGGCCGCTCGTCGTCGACCACCAGCACCCGCGCCAGCACCGGGGCGGTGCCCTGGCCCGTCACCTGGCCGGTCACCGGACGTGCACCCCGGGGGCGAACTTCGGCACCCGCACGGTGACCTTGGTGCCGGCGCCGGCGGCGGTCTCGACGACCAGGCCGTGGTCGTCGCCGTAGACCGCGCGCAGCCGGCCGTCGACGTTGCCCAGGCCCACCGAGTCGAGGCTGCCGTCGCCGGCCAGGGCCCGCCGCACCCGGGCGGGGTCCTCGCCGACGCCGTCGTCCTCCACCTCGATGACGCACTCCTGGCCGCGGTCGAGGGCCACGATGCTGATGTGACCGCCGCCCTCGCGGCCCTCGAGGCCGTGACGCACGGCGTTCTCGACCAGCGGCTGGATGCACAGGAACGGCACGGCCACCGGCAGCACCTCGGGCGCGATGCGCAGGGTCACCCGCAGCCGGTCGCCGAAGCGGGCCTGCTCGAGCAGCAGGTAGCGCTCGACCGAGCGCAGCTCCTCGGCCAGCGTCGTGAACTCCCCGTGGCGGCGGAAGGAGTAGCGGGTGAAGTCGGCGAACTCCAGCAGCAGCTCGCGCGCCCGGTCGGGGTCGGTGCGCACGAAGCTGGCGATCGCACCGAGGGAGTTGTAGATGAAGTGGGGGCTGATCTGGGCCCGCAGCGCGCGCACCTCGGCCTCCATCAGCCGGGTGCGCGAGGCGTCGAGCTCGGCCAGCTCCAGCTGCCCCGAGACCCAGCGGGCGACCTCGTCGGTGGCCCGGGCCAGCCCGGCGGTGGGGTACGCCGTGAACGTCGCCAGCGTGCCGACCACCCGCTCCTCGACCAGCAGCGGGCTGACCACCGCGTTGCGCACCGGGCAGCCGGGCTGGTCGCAGGGCAGGTCGGAGCGCTCGAAGACCCGGGTGGCGCCCCGCTCGACGGTCTCGGCCACCAGGGCCGGCAGCTGGCCCTGGTGGTGGGCGCCGCTGCCCTCCCAGGCCAGGACCTCGGCGGGGACGGCGGAGTCGGTGAGCGCGAGGGCGGGCGCGCCGAGCAGGGCGTGCAGGTGGCGGATGCTGCGCTCGGCGCTGGCGCGGTGGAGACCCTCGCGCAGGGCGGGCCCGGCCAGCGACGCGGTGTGCAGGGTGCGGAAGGTCGTGCGGTCGGCGTCGGTGCCGAGGTGGCGCCGGCGTCGCAGTCTCACCGGAAGTCGAAGAGGAGCACGGTGTCCTCGTCGACCGTGACGGCCGAGTCGGGCGCCTTGGTCACGTCGGTCACGGCCGGGAAGCTCCCGGTGGTGACCACGAGGTGGCTCCCCGTGGCGTCGGGGGTGGCGTCGGGGGTGGTGTCAGGGGTGGCGTGGTGGGTGGCGTCGGGCTCGGTGGGCCCGCCGGCGGCGCCGTCGGGGCCGCCGGTGCCGCCGGTGCCGTGGTCGCCGGTCGGGGACGCGGTGTGGGCGGGCTCGTCGGCGACGACGACCCGGCGCTCGAGGACGCCGGCGCGGAAGCACTGCACGGCGTAGGGCAGCTGCATGCCGTCCATGCCGCGGCCGTAGTCGTCGTAGAAGGCGAGCACCTGCGCGCGCAGCTCCTCGCGCCCGGCGTCGTCGCGGGTGGCGACGTGGGAGCGGGAGAGGGCGAGGTCCTGCACCGTGCTGCGGTTGAGGGTCTGCCAGGAGCGGAAGGCGCGGTCCTCGACGAAGCCGAAGAGCGGGGAGTGCACGAGCGCCCGGTGGGACTCCCCGCGCTGCCCGCCGCCGAGCAGGCGGCCCAGCCGGCGCACCCACGGGATGCGCTCGTCGCGCTCGTTCCACACCAGGGCCAGGTGGCCGCCGGGGCGCAGCACCCGGGCGATCTCGGGCAGGGCGACGTCGGGGTCGAGCCAGTGGAAGGCCTGGGCGCACACCACGACGTCGACCGAGGCGTCGGGCAGGGGGAGGTCCTCGGCCGGGGCGACGGCGGTGCGCACGTCGGGCAGGCGCCGTCCCAGCACGGCGAGCATCTCCGGGTCGGGGTCGGTGGCCAGCACGTCGTGACCGAGCGCGACCAGCTGCTCGGTGAGCTTGCCGGTGCCGGCGCCGACCTCGAGCACGGTCACCGGGTCGCCGGCGCCCAGGTCGGTGAGCCACGCGGCGGCCTCGCGGGGGTAGCCGGGCCGGCCGCGGTCGTAGGCGTCGGCGACCGTGCCGAAGGCCCGGGCGGGCGTGCGGTCCGGGTGCGGGGCTGCGGGGTGGTCGGCCATCGCAGCGACGATATCCCCTGCCGGCCCCTGGTGGCCCCCGCCGCCGTCCCCTGTGGCGCGGGCGGGCACGCGCGGGCCGGTAGCCTCGCGCCCGTGACCGACGACCCGCTGGCCTGGCTGACCTCGCTCGAGGGCGTGCCCAGCGCGTTCGTCGCCGCCCGCGACGGCATCGACGTGATGCTGCGCGACCGCGGGCTGCGGCGTACGTCCCCGGAGACGACGGCGGAGTCGCTGCTGCGCGGCGCCCACGCCAGCGCGGTGCTGGAGGGCTCGGGCTCCTCGCTCGCCGAGGTGCGTGCGGGGGAGGGCGACGCGGTGGCCGCCGACGCGGTGCGGGTCTCCTCCGAGCTGCTCGCGCTCGTGCCCGCGCTGGGCCGCGCGCCGCTGCAGGCCCTGGCCCGGGTGCACGCGCTGGCCTCCGCCGGCTCGCTGCCCGAGGACGAGCGGGGCCGCCCGCGCGACGCCGCGGCCGCCGAGCGGCTGCGGGCGCTGGCGACGCTGCTCACCGCCGAGACCGCGGCCCCGGCGCTCGTCGTGGCCGCGGTGGTGCACGCCGACCTGGCGACCTCCGCGCCCTTCGCCTCCCACAACGGGGTCGTGGCGCGGGCGGCCGAGCGGCTGGTGCTGGTGGCGCGCGGGGTCGACGAGAAGTCGCTGGTCGTGCCCGAGGCCGGCCACCTCGCCCTGCGCGAGGCCTACGAGTCCAACCTGCGCGGCTACCGCGACGGCGGCGAGGCCGGCGTCCACTCCTGGCTGCTCTACGCCGCCGAGGCCTACGCCGCGGGCGCCGAGGCGAGCCCGCTGCGCCGTGAGGCGACCTGAGGCGACCTGAGGCGACCGGAGGCGACCTGAGGCGCAGCGTCGCGGGGCGCCCGGAGACGTGCCCGTCGGGGCCCGGACATGCAGGTGGCACCCGGGCCATCGATCGACCTGGGTGCCACCGCTGACACGCGAGCCGCCGGCTACCAGGCGTGCATCACTACTGCTGCTGCGGGAGTGTCCCGCTGGCATGCGCCCATAAGAAGGGTGGATCGCCGCGTGGGTACCCCGGACCGCGTGTACGTCTCTGTTGAGGTGTCCCGACCCCGTCCTACCGGGCCGGTGAGGCCTTCCCGCTCCTGCTGGCCTCGTGACTCCATGTGTACGCCGGTGTGACCTGGAGCACAAGACCTACCCGGCGGTAGGTCGCCGACGGCGTGCGCCGGCCCAGACCGCGCCGCCCACCGCGACGACGCCGGTGACGGCCAGCGCGGCGAGCGTCGAGCGACCGCCGGGCAGACGCGAGCGCAGGGCCACGGGCCGGGTGAAGACGAGCACGGGCCAGTCGCGGGCGACCGCGATGCGGCGCAGGTCCTTGTCGGGGTTGACGGCGTGCGGGTGGCCCACGGCCTCGAGCATCGCGGTGTCGGTGACCGAGTCGCTGTAGGCGTAGCTGGCCGCGAGGTCGTAGCCGCGCTCCGCGGCCAGCGCGCGGATGGCGGCGGCCTTCTCCTCGGCGTAGGCGTAGTAGGCGATCTCGCCGGTGTAGCGGCCGTCGACCTCCTCCAGCCGGGTCGCCACCACGAGGTCGGCGCCCAGCATGGCCCCGATCGGCTCGACCACCTCGCTGCCGGAGGTGGAGACGATGACGACGTCGCGCCCGGCGGCGTGGTGCTCCTCGATGAGGCCGACCGCCTCCTCGTAGACCAGCGGGTCGACGATGGTGTGGAGGGTCTCCGCGACGATCTCGCGCACCGTGGCGACGTCCCACCCCGCGACCAGCTGCGACATGAAGTGCCGCATCTTCTCCATCTGGTCGTGGTCGGCGCCGCCGGTCAGGTAGACGAACTGGCCGTAGGCCGAGCGCACGACGGCGCGCCGGGAGATCAGGCCCCCGGCCTGGAAGGGCTTGGTGAAGGCCATGGCGCTCGACTTGGCGATGATCGTCTTGTCGAGGTCGAAGAAGGCCGCTCCCGGCATGTCTCCAGCATAGGGACCCCGCGGGCGGCGCGCGGGCGAGTGCCACGGGTGACCACGAGTCGTCCCCAGGGCGGCCGGCGCGCGGCCCTGTCCACAGCGGTGGCCGCAGGCGCGGCGTACGGCGTGACGGCGGGTGAGGCTCGCCGGCATGGACGCACCCCTGCTGCTCACCCGCGACCCGCTGCTGCTCGACGAGGTCGCCCGGCTCGCGGCCGCGGCGGGCGCCCGGCCCCACGCGACCGACGACGTGGCCGGCGCCCTGCGGGCCTGGTCGACCGCCCCGGTCGTGCTGGTGGGCGTCGACCTCGCGCCGCATCTGGCCCGGCTCGGGCCCGACCGGCGGGGGCAGGTGCACGTGGTCGCCCTCGACGACGTCGGACCTGCCGGTCTGCGCACCGCCCTCGAGCTGGGGGCGGAGTCGGTGCTCCCGGTCGGTGCCGCCCCGGGGCGGCTCACCGAGGTGCTGACCGACCTGGGGGAGGGGCGGGCCTCGCCGGGGCGCACGATCGCGGTGGTCGGCGGATCCGGTGGGGCGGGCGCCACGACGGTGGCCTGCGCCCTGGGTCAGGTGGCGGCCGCGGCCGGCACGTCGCTCGTGGTCGACCTCGACCCGCTGGGTCCCGGCGCCGACCGGGTGCTGGGCCTCGAGCGGGCGGCCGGGGTCCGCTGGGGCTCCGTGGCCGAGACCACGGGCCGGCTGAGCTCGCGTGCGCTGCGCGAGGCGCTCCCGCGCCGCGCGGGCCTCGGGGTGCTCGGCTGGGCCGCCGGCCGGGCCGAGTCGCTCGATCCCGGCGCGGTGCGCGAGGTGGTCTCGGCGGCGCGCCGCGGGCACGACACGGTCGTCGTCGACCTGCCGCGCGTCCTCGACGCCACCACCGGCGAGGTCAGGGCCCGCAGCGACCTCGTCGTGGTGGTCGTGAGCGCCACCGTGCCCGGGGTCACCGCCGCGGCGCGGCTGTGCGACCGGTTGGCCGCGGAGGCCGGCGGTGGGGGTGCGCCGGGCGAGGCCGGCGGGGTCGCCCTGGTCGTGCGGGGCCGGGCCCTGACGGCGTCGGAGGTGACCCGCGCGACGGGCCTGCCCGTGCTCGCCGTGGTGCCCGAGGTGCGCCGGCTGCGTGAGTGGTGCGACCTGGGCCTGGGGCCGGTCCACGGGCGGCGCAGCCCGCTGTCCCGGCCGATGGGGGAGGTCCTCGGCGCGGTGCCCGCTCCGGTGCGGACGAGGGCCGCGGCATGACCGGCACGACCGGAGTGACCGGGCTCCGGGCCCCGCAGGTGGGCGCGCCACCGGCCGAGACGGTGGAGGCGGTGCGCGAGCGGCTGGCCGCCGAGCCCGGCGAGCTGACCCCGCACCGCGTGGCCCAGGCGCTGCGGGCCACGGGGCGCCCGGTCGGCGACGCCACGGTCCTCGCCGTGCACGACGCGCTGCGCCGCGACGTCGTCGGTGCCGGGCCGCTCGAGCCCCTGCTGCGCGTCCCGGGCGTCACCGACGTGCTGGTCAACGGCCCCGACCAGGTGTTCCTCGACCGCGGGGCCGGTCTCGAGCCCGCCGGGGTGCGCTTCCCCGACGACCAGGCCGTGCGACGCCTCGCCCAGCGCCTGGCCGCGCTGGCCGGTCGCCGCCTCGACGACGCCAGCCCCTGCGCCGACCTGCGGCTGCTCGACGGCACCCGCTTCCACGCCGTCCTCTCCCCGGTGGCCCGCCCCGGCACCACCATCTCCCTGCGCGTGCCCTCCCGTCGGGCCCTCGACCTCGACGCGCTGCGGGCCGCCGGTGCGGTCGGCCCCGACGCCGCGCACCTGCTGCGCGCCGTCGTGGCCTCGCGGCGGGCCTTCCTGGTCACCGGCGGCACCGGCTCGGGCAAGACCACGCTCCTGGCCGCCCTGCTGGCCCTCGTGGACCCCGCCGAGCGGCTGCTCGTGGTCGAGGACTCCTCCGAGCTGCGTCCCGACCACCCCCACGTCGTGGGTCTCGAGGCGCGCACCCCCAACATCGAGGGCGTCGGCGGCATCGAGGTGCGCGAGCTGGTCCGTCAGGCCCTGCGCATGCGCCCCGACCGGCTGGTGGTCGGCGAGGTCCGCGGCGCCGAGGTCGTCGACCTCCTGGCGGCGCTCAACACCGGCCACGAGGGCGGCTGCGGCACGCTGCACGCCAACTCCGCGACCGACGTGCCGGCGCGGGTCGAGGCGCTGGCCCTCGCGGCCGGGCTCGGCCGGGCGGCGGCCCACAGCCAGCTGGCCTCGGGCATCGACCTGGTCCTCCACCTGCGCCGCGGCGGCGACGGGGTGCGCCGGCTGGTCGAGGTGGCGGTGCCCGACCGCGGCGCCGACGGCATCGTGCGGATGCAGGTCGCGGCCCGGCTGGGGCCACCTGCGCCGCACGGCGACCGCGACCTGGTGGAGGGTCCTGCGGCCGACCGTCTCGCCGCCCTGCTCGCCGACCCCGACGCCGACCCCGGCGCGGGATCGGCGCCCGGGTCGCGGCCGTGACGAGCTCCGGCCCCGCCACCTGGGTGGCGCACGGTGCGCCGGCGGCCGCGGTGGCGTGCCTCGCCGCCGTGTCCGCCGCGCTCGCCGTCGCCCTCC